>CAVBAZ010000325.1:0-6609 GCA_963593515.1 Bacteroidaceae bacterium | reverse complement strand
GTGCTGACCCCGGCCACGCGATAAGGAGGAACTCGTTATGCCGACATATCCGGTCGTTCCCACCTCCATCACCGTCCATCTGGGCCTGCCCGACAGCAACGCCCCCAATGTGACCATCCCCTTCACCAGCTACATCAAGAACGTAGCCTCCCACGAGCTGTACCCCACCTGGCCGGAGGCGGCGCTGCGGGCCAACATCATGGCCCAGATCTCTTTTGCCCTGAACCGGGTCTATACGGAGTTCTATCGCAGCCGGGGCTATGATTTCGACATCACCAGCACCACCCAGCGGGATCAGGCCTACGTCTCCGGCGGCAGTGTGTTCGAGAACATCAGCCAGATCGTGGACGACATCTTCAACAACTACATCGTGCGGCAGGGCAACGTGGAGCCGCTGTTCGCCGCCTTCTGCGACGGGATACGCACCCGGTGCAATGGTCTGAGCCAGTGGGGCAGCGTGGATCTGGCGGAGGCCGGATACATCCCCTATGAAATTTTACAGTACTACTACGGCGACGATATCAACATCGTATTCGACGCACCGGTGGCCGACAACATCCCCTCCTACCCCGGCCGCCCGCTGGAGCGGGGCTCCTACGGGCAGAGCGTCCGCACCATCCAGCAGCAGCTGAACCGCATCCATGAGAACTATCCCGGCATCCCGGTGATCTCTCCGGTATCCAACGCCTTTGACCGGAACACGGAGGACGCGGTGCGGGAGTTTCAGCGGGTGTTCAATCTGGACGCCGACGGCATCGTGGGCAAGGCCACATGGTACAAGATCAAAGAGGTCTGGACAGGGGTGAAGCAGCTCAGCGAGCTGGCCAGTGAGGGGCTGACCCTGACGGAGGTGCAGCCTGCTTTCCCGGAGGTGCTGCGTTACGGCGACGAGGGCGTGGCCGTCAGCACCGTGCAGTACTATCTGGCGTTTCTGGGCTACTTTCTGCCGGAGCTGCCCCAGATCGCCCTGACCGGTGTGTTCGACGACGCCACCCGTGACGCGGTGTATACCTTCCAGAGCCTTTACGGCCTGCCGGTAGACGGCGTGGTAGGCCGGGACACATGGAACCGGCTGTTGAACGTATACGATCAGGTGCTCCGTGACCTGCCGCAGGACTATCAGAACTACATCGAGCAGGTCTATCCCGGCCGGTTTCTGGTGCTGGGTGACGAGGGCCGGGCGGTGCGGCAGTTTCAGGAGAACATCCGCAAGATCGCGGCACAGGATCCGGCCATTCCCTCAGTGGAGGTGGACGGTGTGTTCGGCCCGGCTACCCAGCGGGCCGTACTGGCCCTGCAGCGGCAGCTGGGCATCGACCAGAGCGGTGCGGTGGGGCCGGTGCTGTGGACGCGGGCGGCAGAACTGGCCAGCGGGCTATAAAAAAATGAGGGAGCCGTCGGCTCCCTCATTTCATAGTTCTCGTTCAGATCGTTTTTACCCAGTCCGCAAGGGCTTCATCCGACATGCGGTTGAGGAGCTTGCCCTCCTTCCAGATTGCATTCGGGCAGAGGGGACGCAGCTCGTCCAGTGTCTTGCCGAAGCCGCTGCCGCCGGAGGTGGCAAACAGCACCACCGTCTTGCCGGACAGGTCGCAGGACTCCACAAAGGTGCTGATGATGTGGGGCGCTACATACCACCAGATGGGGAAGCCCAGAAATACCGTATCGTATTCCGCCATGTTCTCCGGCAGACGGGCCATCTCCGGCCGGGAAGCGGGATCGTTCATCTCAATGGTGCTGCGGCTCTTCTTATCCATCCAGTCCAGATCCGCCTTGGTATAGGGCGTCACAGGCGCGATCTCGAACAGATCGGCGCCCGCCGCCTTTGCCAGACGCTCCGCCGCCTTTTTGGTGGTGCCGGTAGCAGAAAAATACGCGACCAGTTTCTTGCTCATATTGATTTCCTCCGATCTTATATATTCCGCGCCGGCAAACCGGCGGGATGGTATGGTACTATTATAAGGCCGGAAGCGCAGTCCAAGTCAAGCCCTATCCGCCGGAAAACGGTGAATTTTTTATGAATATTCCCGTTTTGGCCTGTTCCGAATGACCTTTGCGCAGGAAAACGCCTCCGGCCAATAGCCGGAGGCGTTTTCTCATACCAGCCGCGGCTGCGGCAGTCCGAAGCTGACCGCAATGGCGGCGTCCACCTTTTCCATCACGTCGCCGTCCACCTGCCCCATCCGCTGACGCAGCCGCTGCTTATCCAGCGTGCGCACCTGCTCCAGCAGCACCACGGATTCCTTGGGCAGGCCATAACGCATGGCTTGCAGCTCGATATGTGTGGGCAGCTTGGCTTTGCCCATCTGCGAGGTGATGGCCGCCGCGATCACCGTCGGGCTATGACGGTTGCCGGTATCGTTCTGTACGATGAGAACGGGTCTCACGCCGCCCTGCTCGCTGCCCACCACCGGGCTGAGATCGGCGTAATAGATCTCTCCGCGTTTGACAGTTGTATCCACAAAGTTCACACTCCGCATCGTGTCGTGGCCGCCCCTGCGGAACGGCCCCGTAGGAAGTACCTAATGTATCAGGCCACTTCCATTGTCCCCCGCACGCCGCCGGATTATACATCCCCCGGCTTCATTCGCTTTCGTCCTGTGTTATCCTATGCCCGTCCCCGCCCGGTGGTGCAAAAAACGAAAAAACGCAAAAAAACACTACCACATCTTGTATCTCTATGATATAATGATTGTGATTATTGTGTGTTGAATAACCGGCGGCCCTGTTCGCCGGAATTTGGGAGGGTCACAGAGATGAAATGCCCCTATTGCGGATACAAAGAGAGCAAGGTGGTGGATTCCCGCCCCGCTGACGAGGGCAGCAGCATCCGCCGCCGCCGGGAATGTCTCAAGTGCGAAAAGCGCTTTACCACCTATGAAACGGTGGAAAGCCTGCCCATGGTGGTCATCAAGAAGGATGGCAGCCGCCAGAGCTTCGACCGGAACAAGATCCTGCGGGGTATCCAGCGCTCCTGCGAAAAGCGCCCGGTCCCCGTAGCGGACATGGAGCGGATGGCCAGCGAGATCGAGCAGGAGCTGCAGAACTCGCTGGAGCGCGAGACCAGCACCGAGGTCATTGGCGAGAAGGTCATGGAGAAGCTGAAAGCCGCCGACGAGGTGGCCTACGTCCGCTTCGCCAGCGTCTACCGTCAGTTCAAGGACATCAACACCTTCATGTCGGAGCTGAACAAGCTGCTGAACGAGAAATAATTCCCCTTACCATGTCGTAGGGGGCGATGCCTACATCGGCCCGCCGTATAATGCAAGCATTATCTTATTGCTGTGCTATTTGCGGCGGGGTGTGGTCACCCCGCCCTACGCGCAAATAATTGATGGCGTTTTGTAGGGCGGCATGACCACATGCCGCCGTCCCCTTTGGCAGAAAAATCGCAAGATTTTTCGCCAGCTACAACACATTTTTGATACTCAGCTGCTCCATCTCCGCCAGACGGTCGAATTGCAGCGCCAGCTGCACCGCCGTATCGGAGAGGGAATCGTTGTCCTGCGTGTCCACAAACAGCGCGCACTGGTGCAGCAAGGTGTCAGCCTCGTTGATCTCCTCGTGCTGTAAGGTGATGTGGAGATAGCTCTGCTTCTTCTGCCAGTCCGCGCGGAGGACGGCCATCTCCCGCCCCGCCGTGTCCCAGTCGCCGCCCTCGGCGGCAGCGGTAACGGCATCCAGTCGGGCTGTCCAGTCACCGCACCGGGCGGTAAGGTAGGCGCTATTGGCAAGCCCGGCGGCCATCAGCAGCACCAGCGTCAGAATGGCAACACGGAGGGCTTTCATTTCACCGCCTCCTTCTTGGCCAACACCACGGTGCCGCTGCGGTCAACGGTCATCAGGAACACATCCTGCACCCGGTGGGCCTTATGGGCTTTCAGCTGCTTTTGCAGCCACTTTTCGTCCAGTCCCATCTTTTCCATGTTTTTCCCCATCAGCCGTCCGTTGTCGATGATGATGACCGGCAGGAACACATCGTCGGCCACCTTCAGCCCCATCTGCTTTGGGGTGGCGGGCTGTACGTCGGCGCGCAGCAGCACGCTCAGCTGGCCGCTGGTCTCCAGCACGGCGTATTTCACATCGTCCAGCGACGAAACGCCCTGCACCCGCAGCTCCTCCAGCACCTCATCCAGTGTCAGGCGGCTGCGCTTCATGGCGGCCTGCTGCAAAACGCCCTCCCGGATGATAAGGGTCGGCTCTCCGCACACCAGCGAACGGAACCGGACGCTCAGCATACTGATGCCGCTGAGAAGCGTGCTGAGGGCCAGCAGCGTGGCAATGGGGATCACGCCCTGCAAAAGGGGCAGGCCGAAGTCCTGCATGGGAACGGACGCCAGATCGCTCAGCAGCATCATCAATACAAATTCAATAGGCTCCAGCTGCCCGATCTGCCGCTTGCCGGTCAGCCGCAGGCCCACGATCAACAGGCCGTACAGCAGCACCGTGCGGAAAAACGCGGTTATCATCAAGATCAACTCCTTTTATGGGAGTATGGACGTTTTTTCAAAAAATATTGCCAACCGCAATAAAACCGGTCACGTCCGTGACCGATCTTATATAGAATAAATAAGGGAGCATGCTCCCAGCGCAGAGAGAAAGGAGAATTTCGGAAATAACATCCGACACAAGCGCCAGCGCCTGCCGCAAGGCAGGACGACGAGGAGAAGAGAGTATCGAAGGATTCGGCGGATGCTCTCCCGTACCGCCTTCGGGTACGTCAGGCCGCGGACAAATATGCGGGCGACCGCAAAACAAAGCCGCTGCTGCCGGAGAAGAAAATGACAGATCACTGCGCGTTTGTCCTTTTGATGACCAAATATCAGGAGGAACAACAATTATGTGTGGAATCGTAGGATATGTGGGCACTCAGCAGGCCGCGCCGCTGCTGCTGGAGGGATTGCGCCGGCTGGAATACCGGGGCTATGACTCCTCCGGTGTGGCCGTGTGCGGCCCGGACGGTCTGGCGGTGCAGAAGGCCAAGGGCCGCTTACAGGCGCTGGCCGACCTGACGCGGGAGGGCGCGGCTTTGCCCGGCACCACCGGCATCGGCCATACCCGCTGGGCCACCCACGGCGAGCCTAACGATGTGAACGCCCACCCGCAGGTCAGCGAAAGCGGCCTGTTCGCGGTGGTGCATAACGGGATCATTGAAAACTACGCGATCCTGAAAAAGACCTTGATCGAAAAGGGCTACACCTTCCGCTCCGAGACGGATACGGAGGTGGTGGCCCAGCTGCTGGATTGGTACTACCGCCAGTGCGGCGACGTGTTTGAGGCCGTCACCAGCATGCTGTCGGCGGTGGAGGGCGCCTACGCGCTGGGCATCCTGTGCGCCGACGCGCCGGACCGGCTCATTGCCGCCCGGAAGGACGCGCCGCTGCTGCTGGGCTATGGCGAGGGTGAGAACTTCATCGCCTCCGACGTGACGGCCCTGCTGCGCCATACCCGCGACATCGTATACATGGACGACGGCGAAATGGCCATCGTCACCGCCGCCGGTATCCGTATTTATGATGAGCGCCGCCGTCCGGTGGAGAAGGAACACCAGCACATCGACTGGGATGTGGACGCGGCGGAAAAGGGCGGCTATGACCACTTCATGCTGAAGGAGATCTTCGAGCAGCCCACCGCTATCGCCAACGCCATCACCGGCCGCATCCATGAGGGCCGCGTGGTGCTCAGCGACCTGACCATGACCGAGCAGCAGATCCGGGACATCGGCCGCATCTGCATCGTGGCCTGCGGCTCCAGCTACCATGTGGGCATGGTGGGCAAGTACAATCTGGAGCGGCTGCTGCGCCGCCCGGTGGAGGTATGCCTTGCCTCCGAGTTCCGGTACAGCGACCCCATCGTAGGCGAGGGCGATCTGGTCATCGTCATCAGCCAGTCCGGCGAAACGCTGGACTCCATGGCCGCCCTGCGTGAGGCCAAAAAGCGCGGCGCGCGTATCCTCTCTATCGTCAATGTGGTAGGCTCCTCCATCGCCCGCGAGTCTGACGACGTGCTCTATACCTGGGCCGGTCCGGAGATCGCCGTAGCCACCACCAAGGCTTACAGCACCCAGATGGCGGTGCTGAATCTGCTGGGGCTGTACTTCGGTGACATCATGGGCACGGTGGATTACGAGACCTATACCGCCATGGTACACGGTATTCAGGCATTGCCCGCCCAGATGGAGGCCATTCTGGCCAACACCGACCCCATCCGGCAGGCGGCAAAGCTGCTGGCTTCTCACGAGCAGGTGTTTTTCATCGGCCGGAATCTGGACTACGCCCTGTCGCTGGAGGGCAGCCTGAAGCTGAAGGAGATCTCCTACATCCACTCCGAGGCATATGCCTCCGGCGAGCTGAAGCACGGCACCATCTCCCTCATCGAGGAGGGTACGCCTGTGATCGCCGCCGCCACCTATATGCCCCTGTTCGACAAGGCCATGAGCAACGTGGTGGAGGTGCAGGCCCGGGGCGCCAATGTATTTGCCCTGACCACCGAGACCGGTGCGGCCCAGATGCACAGCCGTGTGGAAAATGTGCTGACTGTTCCGGAAACGGAGGCCATGCTGCTGCCGCAGCTGGGCGTGGTGCCCCTGCAGCTGCTGGCCTACTACAT
>CAVBAZ010000324.1:0-7735 GCA_963593515.1 Bacteroidaceae bacterium | reverse complement strand
CCCCGTCACCTCGGCGCTGGCGGTGATCCGCTCGGTGAAGTACATCAAGGAGGGGCTGAAAGCCCTGTGGCACGGCAAGCTGTCCGTGGCGGTGCTGGACGCCACCGCCGTAACGGTGTCCATCGTCCGGGGCGATTTCTCCACCGCCGGTTCCGTCATGTTCATGCTGCGGCTGGGCGAAATTCTGGAGGAGTGGACCCATAAGAAATCCGTGGCCGATCTGGCCGGGGCTATGAGCCTGAACGTGGACAAGGTCTGGCTTCAAGTGAACGACACCGAGGTGCTGGTTTCCGTCTCCGACGTGAAGGCCGGTGACTGCGTGGTGGTACGTACCGGCAGCATGATCCCGCTGGACGGCAAGGTGGTTTCCGGCGAGGCTATGGTGAATCAGGCCTCCATGACCGGCGAATCCATGCCCGTTCCCAAGCGGCCCGGCAGCTATGTGTACGCCGGGACTGTGGCCGAGGAGGGCGAATGCGTCATTCAAGTGGAGAAAGCCTCCGGCAGCGGCCGCTATGACCGCATCGTTCACATGATCGAGGAGTCGGAAAAGCTGAAATCCACCGCCGAGGACAAGGCCGCCCGTCTGGCGGACCGGCTGGTGCCCTATACGCTGGGCGGCACGGCGCTGACGTATGTGCTGACCCGCAACATCACCAAGACGCTGGCGGTGCTGATGGTGGACTTCTCCTGCGCGCTGAAGCTGGCTATCCCCATCGCGGTGCTGTCCGCCATGCGGGAGAGCAGCGGCCACCACATCTCCGTCAAGGGCGGACGTTTTCTGGAGGCTGTGGCAAAAGCCGACACCATCGTGTTCGACAAGACCGGCACGTTGACTTATGCCACCCCCAAGGTTGCCCAGATCGTCACCTTCGGCGACTACAAGGAGCCGGATATGCTGCGGCTGGCCGCCTGTCTGGAGGAGCACTACCCCCACTCCATGGCCAATGCCGTGGTGGAGGAGGCCAAGAACCGCGGCCTGTCCCATGAGGAGTATCACTCTCAGGTGCAGTATGTGGTGGCTCACGGCATCTCCAGCATGGTGGAACACAAATCGGTGCTGATCGGCAGCGCCCACTTCGTGTTCGAGGACGAGGGCTGCCGTGTACCGGAGGGCGAGATGGACAAGTTCAACAGCCTGCCCGACGCCTACTCTCACCTGTATCTGTGCATCGCCGGAGAGCTGGCCGCCGTCATCTGCGTCTTCGACCCCCTGCGGAAGGAAGCCCGCGCCGCCGTACAGGCGCTGCATCAGTGCGGCATCTCCAAGGTGGTCATGATGACCGGCGACAACCGCAAGACCGCTGAAGCCGTGGCCCGTCAGGTGGGCGTGGACGCCGTCTACGCGGAGGTTCTGCCGGAGGACAAGGCGGAATTTATCCGTCAGGAAAAGGCCGCCGGACGCACCGTTATCATGGTGGGCGACGGCGTCAACGACTCCCCCGCCCTGTCGGAAGCCGACGCAGGCATTGCCATCTCCACCGGTGCGGCCATCGCCCGCGAGATCGCCGATATCACCATCGCGTCGGAGGATCTGTTCGAGCTGGTGACGCTGCGGAAGCTGGGCGAAGCGCTGATGGCCCGCATCCACCGGAACTACCGGTTCATCGTTGGCTTCAACTTCTCGCTGATCGTGCTGGGCGTGGCGGGCGTTCTGCCGCCTACCACCTCTGCCTTGCTGCACAATATGTCCACGCTGGGCATCAGTCTCAAGAGCATGACCGACCTGCTGCCCGACGAAAAGAAATGATAAAGAAAGACCTCCGGAACCCCGGAGGTCTTTTCTTATGGCATTAAAACTCCAATCGGACGATCTGCATGTTCATCATGTTGTCGCCCACCTTTGCCAAAAAGCGGAAAAAGCCGCTGACGGAGGGATCGTTCAGATCCTGATAGCCCAGCATGTAGCCGCGGCTGGATACCCGCATGCCCAGCGCCCATGGGGACAGCTCCTTTTGGGAGTCCACCACGGCGAAATACGCACCCACATCCTGAATGTTGGCGGTTTTGATCCACGTTTTCAGCATCAGCTTCACGGCCTTTCTGTTGGCCGCGTCGAACACCAGCCGTCCGTCGGGGAACGCGGCGTGCATGGCCTGCACCAGCGCCTTGACCTGCTCCGTCAGGAAATAGTAGAACACGCCCGCCGCGAAGAACACCACGCCATTGGACGCATCGATCTTCCCGAACCATGAGGTGTCATTCAGGTCGCAAGAGATGTTCTCCTCCCGCTCTCCGGCAGGCAGCAGCTCATTGCGCACGTCGATAACGGCGGGGAAATCCAGATTGTAGATCTTACACTTGCCGTTATCGCAGCTCCGGCCGGTGCTGTCCAGTCCACATCCCAGATTGACCACCGCCGCGTTGGGATGGGTACGCAGATAATCCCGCACCTCCCACGCCAGATCGTTCTGCCGCATGGCTACCTCCAGAAAGCCGAAGCGCTGCATCAGGCTTTTGGACTTCTTCTCCAGCGCCGAGAAATCGTAATCGATCTCATCCATGAGCCGGACCGCCGTTTCATCATAAAACAGACGCGGGAACAGCTCCGAGCACATTTTCCGTCCGTACATAGGGATCACCAGCGTCTCCTGCACGGTGTTCTTTTCAATATGGTATTTCATACATTCCTCCGATAGCCCGCTTTATCCCGGTATTCGGGATGCTCCTTCAAATATTCGTCCCGGTCGCCGCAAATGGTATAGTCACATTTGCAGCCGTTGGCACAGGTGGTGGTGCGCACCAGTCTTGCGTGGATCAGCTCCATGGACGCAAAGTCCACATTGCACAGGGCAGGCATAATGTCCGTAAGCCCGTTCTTGATGGCAAATTCCGCCGCAGGACACGCTGTAAACTCATAATAGATAGGCTTGTCCTTCTCATAAGGGGCAACCTTCATCTCGTAATCATGCCATTTGTCGCAGCGCCCCTTGGCCGAGGTGAACGCCTGATACATGAGCCTGCGCCAGAAGGGCTTGTTGCAGTCCACGAAGCGCAGTCTGCGGAAGGCGGGAAGGATCAGGTTTTCCTCCATCTCCTCGATCTCCCGGAAGGAGGTGACCGCCTTGCAGACCACATAGTAGCTCAGGATGGCGATGCAGTCGTAGGTGCCGCCCGCGCCGTTATGGAAGTTCTTTTTGCCGCCCAGATCGGTGCGCCAGTCGGCGAGAAACGCCACATACTGCCGCTGCACCTGCTCCCACACTGCTTCCCGCTGCTCCGGCGGATAATGGAGGGCAATCTTCTGCTGAATTTCTTTTTTGCAGGGCTTGGAGTACAGCACATGACAGGTGCGGTCAAATTGCAGTTCGTTGTCCTTCATTCCGTCTCCTTTGATCGTATCATGCGGTTAGTCGTGTCTAACCACCTGTGTTTGAAAAAGCCGCGCACTGCGGCATTGACGGGGCTATTGTAATACGTCCGGCAAAAAATGTCAAGGCGTCCGCCCGCTTCCCACGGAAAAAGCGCACCCCTTCGCATGATGGAAGGGTGCGCCAGATCGTAGAAGTCAAGTTCCGTTATCCGTGGCCTTCGGCGGCGATCATGTGCATGGCATGCTCCAGTGCGCCGATCACGGCGGTCAGGTTCTCCCGCGCCGCCTTTTCCGAGCCGGGCAGGTTGAGGATCAGGCTGCTGCCCCGTGTGCCCGCCACAGCGCGGGACAGCATGGCGCGGGGCGTGATCTTCAATCCCTCCACCCACATGGCCACCGGGATGGCGGGGATCTCCCGCTCCAGCACCGCCAGCGTGGCCTCCGGCGTCACATCACGGGGCGACAGGCCCGTGCCGCCGGTGGTGACGATCAGGCTGATCTTCTTTTCATCCGCGCAGTCACGGAGCACCGCGCTGATCTGCTCCTTTTCATCCGGCACGATGGCGGTATGGACGACGGTAAAGCCCGCCTCCTCCAGCATCCGCAGACAGCGGGGCCGCTGGTGTCCTTCCGCTGTCCCCTGCTGCCCAGATCACTGACGGTAATGACCGCCGCTGTATAGCTCATAAGCTCTCCTCCTTTTTTCGATAGCCCAGCGCCGCCGAGAGCATGGAGGCCGTGGCACAGACCTGCTCCACAGCGGCATGAAATTCGTCGGAATGGGTGCTGCGGAACATGCCGATCACCCCAATGGTATACTTGACCTCGCCCTCCACCGTATGAACCGGCGCGGAAATGGAGCGCAGACCGATCTTGTACTCGCCGTTTTCGATGGCGTAACCGTTGGCGCGGCACAGGCGTATCTCCTGCATCAGCGCGGTGGGGTCGATGATGGTATGTGGCGTGAAGGGCGTCATGCTCTGCCGCCGGAGGAACTTTTCCACCTCCTGCGGCGGCCGGTGGGCCAGAAATACCTTTCCCTGCGAGGTGCAGTAGATGGGTAGCCGCGCGCCCACGTCCGAGACGATGCGCAGCTTGTCCCTTGCCTCCACCTGATCCAGCGTGATGACGCTGTCACCTTCACAGATGGACAGCATCACCGACGCGCCGGCCTGCTGGCACAGCTGCTCCATATAGGGACGGGCCACCAGAGAGATGTCCCATGACCGCTCCACCTGCCGCCCGTACTCAAACAGCCGCAGCCCCAGCGTGTACTTGCCCTCCGCGTCCTGCGTGATCACGTCGTATGTCCGCATGGTGGTCAGCAGGCCGAACACTGTGCTTTTGGGATAGCCGCACTGCTCGGACAGTTCCTTCAGCGACAGGGGCTTCCCCGCCTGACTCAGCGTTTGCAGCAGCTCCATCGCCTTGGCGACGGACAGTATGATATTGCCATCCACCATGGCGCAGCACCTGCCTTTCCCCTGTATCATAGTGGCTTCTCCCTGCTCTGTCAAGAATAATCCGACAATTCCGTCAGAAAATCCGATAATATCGAACGTTTGATTTGAATTGCATGAGGCATAAGTGGTAAAATCGAGAGACAAAGAATGGATGCCATATGAAGCGGAGGAATAGAAAATGGCCCATGTGACCGCAGTCAATATCAGCGAGAGAAAGGGCACGCGCAAGCATCAGGTGCCGTACATCGACCTGAGGCTGCATCATGGCATTGTGGGCGACGCCCACGCGGGCGACTGGCACCGGCAGGTGAGCCTGCTGGCGGATGAAAGCGTGGATACCATGCGTGCGGTCTGCCCCATTCCGCTGGACGCGGGGGTGTTTGCCGAGAACATCAACACCCGCGGCATAGTGTTGAAGACCCTCCCCGTTGGCACCCGCCTGCGGATCGGAGAGGCAGAACTGGAGGTCACGCAGATCGGCAAGCAGTGCCACAATGACTGCGAGATCAGGCAAACCGCCGGAACGTGCGTAATGCCCACCGAGGGCATCTTTGCCATCGTGACAAAGGAAGGCCGCGTGCAGGCCGGAGATGAGATCGAGGTGCTGAAATGAAGCTGATACGAACCGAGGACGCCGTGGGCCATGTGCTGTGCCATGATATGACCCAGATCATCAAGGACAAGTACAAGGACGCCCGCTTCCGCAAGGGCCATGTGGTCACAGAGGAGGATATCCCCGTGCTGCTGAGCATGGGCAAGGAGCACCTCTACGTCTGGGAAATGACCCCCGGCATGGTACACGAGAACGACGCGGCGGAACGGCTTCTGACCCTGTGTGGGCAGGAGAACATGACCCGCAGCGAGGTAAAAGAGGGCAAGATCGAGCTGAAAGCCGCCTGCGACGGCGTGTTTCTGGTGGACTCCCAGCGGCTGATCGCGGTAAACGGTCAGGACGAGGTGATGATCGCCACCCGCAAGGGCGGCACCGCCGTCCGCAAGGGCGACAAGCTGGCGGGCATGCGGGTGATCCCCCTCATTATTGAAGAGGAAAAGCTGCAAAAGGCCGAGCGTGCCGCGGGCACGGAGCCGCTGCTGGCGCTGCGGCCCTATGTACGGAAAACCGCATGCATCGTCGCCACCGGCGGCGAGGTGAAAAGCGGTCTTATCAAGGATACCTTCACCCCCGTGGTGATGGATAAGCTGAAAGCCTACGGCATCGAGACGCTGGAGGTAGTCTACTCCGGCGACGGCGTGGAGAACGTCCGTGACGCGGTGCTGGCCATGCGGGAGAAGCGGCCTGACATGATCCTGTGTACCGGCGGCATGAGCGTCGATCCCGACGACAACACCCCCGGCGGCATCAAGGCCGCGGGCGCCAACATCGTGGCCTACGGCGCGCCGGTGCTGCCCGGCGCCATGTTCCTGCTGGGCTATTTTGACGACGGTATGCCCGTGATGGGCCTGCCCGGCTGCGTCATGTATGCGGGCGCTACCGTGTTCGACCTGCTGCTGCCCCGTGTGGCGGCGGATGTGCCCGTTACCCGCGCCGATATCGCGGCGCTGGGCGAGGGCGGGCTGTGTCTCGGCTGCAAGGAGTGCCACTACCCCATCTGTCCCTTCGGCAAATAAGAAGCGTCATACGCCCGGTGGGCGTATGATTTTGGAAACCGTTATCCTCGCAAAAATATTGCGATACGATAAAATCAACCAAGAAAGGAAAACCAAGATGAAAAAGTTTATTTCCCTGCTGCTGGCGCTGGTCATGGCGCTGAGCCTGGTGGCCTGCGGTAACAACGCCGACGCCAACAACGACAACAACGCTGACGATCAGCAGACCCCTGCCGAGACCGTGGAGCTGACGGTGTTCGCCGCCGCCTCCCTGACCGAGTCCCTGACCGCCATCGGCGAAAAGTACATGGCTGAGAACGAGAATGTGAAGATCAACTTCAACTTCGACTCCTCCGGCAAGCTGTACACCCAGATCAAGGAAGGCGCTCCCTGCGACCTGTTCATTTCCGCCGCTCCCAAGCAGATGAACCAGCTGGACGGCACCCTGAAGGATGATGCCGACAAGAACCCCGACGGTCTGGATATGCTGGTCGAGGGCAGCCGTCTGGACCTGCTGGAGAACAAGGTGGTTCTGGCCGTGGCCGATGGCAGCGACAAGGGCATCGACAGCTTCGATAAGCTGGCCGAGCTGCTGAAGTCCGGCGACGTGACCTTGGCCATCGGCAACGAGGACGTGCCCGTGGGTCAGTACACCAAGAAGATCTTTGCCTACTACGAGATCGACGAGGCTGCCATTGCCGCGAATCTGACCTACGGCTCCAACGTGAAGGAAGTCACCACCGCCGTGTCTGAGGGCACCGTGGACTGCGGTATCATCTATGCCTCCGACGCTTACTCCGCCGGTCTGTCCGTGGCCGCTGAGGCTACCGCTGATATGTGCGGTCAGGTCATCTATCCCGCCGCCGTGCTGAACACCTCCGCCCAGCAGGATGCTGCCGCCGCGTTCCTGGCTTATCTCCAGACCGCCGAGGCTTCCGCTGAGTTCGAGAAGGTGCTGTTCACCCCCCTGAGCAAGTAATTGATCTCATACTTATTTCCCTTTACCGGGCAGGGCGCTTCATGCGCCCTGCCCACATCCCGTTTTTCAGGAGGTCTCCCATGGATTGGTATCCCCTCTTAAACTCGTTGCGCATCGCCGCCATTTCCGCGGTGGTGGTGTTCTTCGCGGGCATCGCCGCGGCGTACTATATCGCAAAGCTCCCGCGTTTGGTCAAAGGTATTCTGGACGTGATCCTGACGCTGCCCCTTGTCCTGCCGCCGACGGTGGTGGGGTATCTTCTGCTGCGTGTGCTGGGCCCCAAACGGCTCATCGGCGCATGGGTGCTAGAGACCTTCGGCATCCGGCTGGTGATGACATGGTGGTCCGCCATCTTCGCCACGGTGGTAGTGG
>CAVBAZ010000323.1:0-8923 GCA_963593515.1 Bacteroidaceae bacterium | reverse complement strand
TTTTCTTCAAAATTTTCTTGCATCACCTACTTGACTTCATACCATTGGACTTTGTTTTGGTAGCTAATACACATACCACAAGCCAACCTTAATAGCCATCAAAGGAAGGCAGAGTTAAGAGAAAGTTATCAATTCACTTTCTGCCTGTTCTTTGGTTACAGCGTATCAAATTTTGAACTGCGAAAATGTAGCTTCCTAAAAAAAGCAGAAGATTCTGGCGTTCAAAGTCGCCATAGCGCCGTGGCAAATCCTTGTGACACGGGGGTTCGCAGCGACTTTTCTCAAATTTAGCGTCAAACTGTTTCGGGAACCTCGAAAAAAGCGTCAATTTCCAAAACCCGCAAATCCTTGCGGCAGCTCGCACTGCGGGCTGCTGTGAATGGGCGTTGGTGCAGAAAAGCGCCAATGCCTTTCTCCTGCTCCTTTTTCGGCGCACCGAAAAGCTCCCCAACACGCCTTAAAACGGGCTGGGTGGTATCCGTACCCTACTTCCGCCCTGCGAGGCCACACAGCGGCTCACAGGCGGCTTCGCGGCGGTTAAGAGGGCTGGGAATTCCTGTCGTGGGAACATTCGGTTGTCAGGGCGTTTTCTCGTGGAAAAGGGTGCTATTCGAGGTTCAATAAGCTAAATTTTTATTTTCTTAAAGTGAAAGGCTTTAAGCGGGTGTTTTTTAATACCTCTGCTACAATCTATCTATATTATTAGCAATATTAGTCTATTTCTGTCAAAATTTTCAGGGTAGCCATTGCTTGCGAAATGACTATTACCATTGTAATCATGGAGGCAAACTCTGTGTTGGTGAATGTAATTTTGCGCTTGTCTTCATGTTGACTATTGGGCCTGGCAAAGTTGTTGATATTAAGAACGGATTTCTGACATTGCAGAACGTCATCACATTGATTATTGCGGAAGGCATATAATTCTTAATCTATGCTTTATCTGAAGCGTACTGCAATTTTTTAGAAAAAACTATTGCAATTTGCACTGATGCAATATAATATATCATATATCAAACAACGGCATTGTATTTTTAACAGCCACTGTTGGCCAATATGCGCGTAACGTCGAAAAGCAGAGCAACAAAATCTGGAAAGGACATTTATGGAGTTTCAAACAAAGAAGGATTTTGCCTATGAGCGAATCAAAAATGACATTTTATCTGGAAAGCTAAAGCCGGGGGATAAAATTGTCCTACGCCAATTAGCAGAGGAGTATGGCATGAGCCCTATTCCGATTCGAGAGGCTGTTTCACAGCTGTTTCATGAGGGGTTGGTGCACAGTGTTCCCTATACTGGGACGCAGGTTGCCAATATCGACTTTTGCAAGACTCTTGAAATCACTGCCGCCCGCTACGAGATCGAGAATCTCTGCTTTCGCTTTGCGTTGCCCTATATCACCGCCGCCGATATCCAGACGCTTCGTGGTCTGCTGCAGGAATTGAAAAACGCCTACGAGACGGAGGATTTGAACGGCTACATTGCGAAAAACCGAATGTTTTACAAATACTTTTATGACAGATGTCCGTTTGAACATTTGCGGGAGTGCAGCGAAACGCTCTTTGGTGCGCACCGTATCAACACGACTCTAAATGCGCCGCATTCCGTTCCGGAGTCATTGCGGCTACACGGTGAACTGCTGGATTTAATAGAGGCGGGAGACGAAATGGGGGCAGTTCGCAGCCACCTATATCAAAAACGCTATTCGATATACGCCGTTTTATGCGTTATGGAGCAGGCACTGCTAGATCCGGAGCTGATGAAAACCTGCCCCGTGCGGATTTTTTTCCAGTCATATGATTTGGAAAAGGAGAGGGATACCTTGTTGTCACAAGTAAATCAGCTTCAGCAGCTGTTTGCGGTGTCCGGTTGAATAGTGGTCATCAAAGCAGACGAGGAAAGATCATTCCTCGTCTGCTTTTTGCGTTTTATACAAAATGCGCCATCTATTTTGTGCGGTTTGCGCCATTGACAAAAAACTGGCAGGGTGCTATCATGTACTACAGATGATATATCATATATCATATATTTGAATGACGAGGTGATCTACTTGCGTATACCCGGAAAAAAGACCATGAAGCAGCGCTTACAGGAGGGCGAAGTGCTGTTTGGCACCTTCTACAAATTTAACTGTGCGCCCGTGGTGGAAATGCTGGGCCTTGTAGGGTTGGATTTCATTATCATTGATGCTGAACACGGCAGCTACAGTTATCGCGATATGGAGGACATGTGCCGGGTGGCGAACGGCGTAGGCATGGGGGCAGTGATCCGCGTGCCCAACTCTGCTGCGGAGCACATTCTCCATGCGGGAGACATGGGTGCGCAGGGCATCCAGGTACCTAATTCCAAAACAGTGGAGGAGGCCAGGGCGGCGGCGGAAAATATGCGCTATGCCCCTTGCGGCACGCGGGGGCTGGGTCTTACGACCCGCGGTTCAGGCTATTGCCTGGGCGGAAGCTTTACAGACAGCAGCGGTTATGTAAATTACGTCAACAATGAGCTGCTGGGCATAATTATGGTGGAGAATGTCAATATGGTAGATCATATTGAAGAGCTTTGCGATATTCCCCAGGCTGATGTGTTTTTTATCGGCACCGGTGATTTGAGCCAGTCCTGTGGCGTAACCGGTCAGAGCGGCCATCCGGAAGTGCAGAAGCGCGTCAAAAAGGTGGTAGAAACCGTTCGCCGGAAAGGCAAGATCGCCGGAATCTACGCCGGAAATATCAGAGACGCGCAGAAATATGTGAATATGGGTTTTCAGTACATCGGCTTTAGCTCCGACATGAACTTTATTGCCGAAAAACTGGAAGACGTGATGAAAGGCGTTAACGCTGTCAAGGCATCTGTTAAACAGTGACCTTACCGGCGATCCGCAAATAGACAGAAACAAGAATTGTTTGAAGAAAGGGAGACTTAACTATGAAGAAGTTGAAAAAATTGGCAGCCCTCTTTCTGGCCGCCGCGATGCTGATGACGACGTTGGTCGCCTGCGGCAGCCAGCCTCAGGAGAATACCGATGCCCCTGACACCCCACAGAATACCGACGCAGATTGGCCCACTCAGCCCATTAATGTAATCGTATCCTTCGGCGCTGGCGGCGACACGGATATCCTCTGCCGCACATTGTGCGATGAGATGTCCAAGGAGCTTGGTGTGTCCATTGTCTGCACCAATGTGACCGGTTCCTCCGGTACTGTTGCAGCCCGCCAGGTAAAGGATTCTGCTCCCGATGGTTATAACGTCCTGTGGCATCAGAGCTCCTTCTTTGTTGCCAGTGCCACCGGCATTGCCGACTTTGACTACACCGATCTCGAAATCGCGGGTGTCGCCATTGAGGAGGTCTCCGACTGCCTGATGGTCCGTAAGGGCGCATATAAGGATATGAACGACTTTATCGCTGCTGCAAAGGCCAACCCCGGCGGCCTGAACTACGGCACCTCTCTGGGTGGCTATTCTCATATGCAGGCACTGGCCGTGGCGGATGCCTTCGGCGTTGACTTTAACATCGTGGATATCGGCGGCGGTTCCGAGACTATTGCCGCCCTGTTGGCTGGTGACATTGATTTTGTCATCACCACTAGCAACTATGCCCGCACCTATGTGGATTCCGGTGACTGTGACGTTCTGTGCGTGGTTGCCAACGAGCGTTGTGAGCAGACCCCGGATTGGCCTGCTATGAGCGAGTTCGGCGCAAACTGCGATATCACCAAGATTTTCGGTTTCTACATGCCCAAGGGGACTGACCAGGCCATCATTGACAAATGGTGCGCCGCGCTGGAGACTGCCCTGCAGTCCGATGCCTATAAGGCCACATGCGAGCAGTACGCCGTTTCTCCGTTCTTCTGCACCGGCGACGAGGCGCTGCAGCTGCACGAGGAGCAGTACGCACTGGCCCAGAAATATGCCGCCATGATGGTGGGTTGATCTATCTGAACGCCTCTCTGTATGCGCGGCGGGCCTGATCCGCCGCGCATACCCATAAAACGTGCACGAAAGGAGCGCAAGGATATGACAAAAGAAACATTCCGAAAATTTCTGCATTGCTATCGCGACGCGCTGGCCGCCGCAGTGCTGTTCTTAGTCTTTGGATTTTTCCTGTTATACAGCCAAAGCATCAAAGTGCTGATCGCCAGCGGTGTAACGGCCAGATTTATGCCCACCGTTATCTGTGTGCTGGGCATGGGCTTGTCCGCCGTTAATATTGTCACCGGTGCGATCCACGGCCACAAAAAGGCCCACAGCGCGGATGAGGTCGTTCAGCAGCATGATATCTTGGTGGCGATCAAGTCCTCCCTGTCTATTGTTTTTATTATTCTCTATCTGATTTTGGCTGGACAATTGGGCTTCGTGCTGGCCTCCACCCTGTATCTGTTTGCTCAGATCAGCCTGTTGTCTGAGGCATGGAAGAAAAAGTGGTGGTTATATCTGATTATCGCAGTGGTAGTCTCTGTAGCCTGCTACCTGTTCTTCCGCAATGTATTCAATCTGATGCTCCCCAAGGGCATACTGCCGTTTTAAGGAGGGATCACAATGCAAATGTTCTTAGATGGTCTGGCATCTTTGATGACGCCGACAATTCTGCTGTACATGCTGTTGGGCGTCGCCATGGGCCTGATTTTTGGTGCGATTCCCGGACTGACCGGTACAATGGCCATTGCACTGTGTCTGCCTCTTACCTTCGGTATGGACACCACTACCGCTTTCGCTCTATTGATTGCCCTGTATATCGGCGGCATTTCCGGTGGCCTTGTCTCCGCGATCCTTATTAATATTCCTGGCACACCCAGCTCCGTCGCTACGACCTTTGACGGTGCGCCCATGGCCCGAAACGGCCAAGCTGGCAAAGCCTTGGGTACCGGTACCTTTTATTCGCTGATCGGAAACCTCTTTGGCATTGCTGTCATGATCTTCGTGGCGCCGCTGCTGGCTAAGGTGGCGCTGAAATTTGGTGTATACGAATATACTGCCGTGTCTCTGTTTGCACTGTCACTGGTATCCGGTCTGGCGGGGAAGTCCATATCTAAGGGGCTTGTGAGCTGTGCCGTCGGCATGCTGCTGGGCTGTTTCGGTGCAGCTCCCATTGATGGCTATGCCCGCTTTACATTCCACATCAGCCAACTGGAGGCCGGTTTTGCCAGCGTCCCTGCACTGGTGGGCCTGTACGCCCTGAAGGAGCTTCTGGCAGAAGCCCGGCCCGCCGGGAAAATGGAGCTTTTGAAAGTGGATACCCACATCAAGGGCCTTGGCTTTACCTTCAAGGAATTTATCCAGCAGATCCCCAATATGTTGCGTTCCGCCTTCATCGGCACTTGGATCGGTATCCTGCCGGGCATCGGTGGTGCCACATCCAACATCATGGCTTATGGCATTGCAAAAAAGCGCTCCAAGTATCCCGAGAAGTTCGGTACCGGTATCATGGACGGTGTTGTGGCCTCCGAGACCTCCAACAACGCCACCATCGGTGGCGCAATGATTCCCCTGCTGACACTGGGTATTCCCGGAGATGCAGTGACCGCCATCCTGCTGGGTACCTTTACCATGCACGGCCTGCAACCCGGCCCCCTGTTCTTCAGCCAGAATTATGGCTTGATCTACACCATTTTTGCTGCCATGATCGTGGCCAGCATTATCACATTCCTGGTGCAGTTCTTTGGCATGCGCGGCTTCATCAAGGTGCTGAAGCTTCCCAAACACATTTTGCTGCCTATTGTGATTGTCCTGTGTGTTGTTGGTTCTTTCGGTGTCAATAACCGCCTGTTTGACGCGTGGGTGCTGGTGATCTTTGGCCTGATCGGCTACTTGCTCAGCAAGTTTGACTACCCTCTGGCACCCGTTATCCTCGGATTTATTCTTGGCCCCATCACTGAGACCTATATGCGTCGTGGTCTGCAGTTGAGCAAGGGCAGCTTCCTGCCGTTCTTTACCCGTCCCATTTCCGGTGTTTTCATGGCCATCACCATCATTTTCATCATCTTCTCTGTGGTGAAGGCGATCCGCACTGACAAACAGCAGTGATTTGAAGCAAAGAGGTATCTCTTATGAAAAATGACAAAGCAATCCTAACGGCCGCCATTACAGGCGCTGTCCATGTTCCCAGCATGAGTCCCTATCTGCCTATCACACCGGAGCAGATCGTGGCGCAGTCTGTGGAAGCCTGTCGAGCAGGTGCGGCCGTAGTGCACCTCCATGGGCGCGACCCGGAAACGGGAGCGCCCTCTTCCGACCTGACGCTGATGCGTCAGGTCGCCGCAGAGATCAAGCACCGCTGTGATGTGATCATCAATATCTCCACAGGTGCCAGCCAGATGATGTCCACCCAAGAGCGATTGTCTGCCGTCCCGAATATGAAGCCGGAGCTTGCCTCCTGCAATGCCGGCTCCATGAACTTCATGCTGGCCGGTGTGCTGAAGCTTTTGCCGGAGAACCCGCCCAAATGGCAGACGGATTATCTCGGTGGTACCTATGACAACGTATTCTCCAATACATATCAGGGTATGGAGACCTACATCCGCACCATGCAGGAAAACGGAACGATCCCTGAATTCGAGGTATATGATGCCTCCATGATCAATAATATCCTCTACTTCCGCAAGAACGGCATCCTGGCTTGCCCCATTTACATCCAATTTGTGCTGGGGATTCAGGGTGGGCTTCCTGCCACAGTAGAAAACTTGGCGTTTCTGCTGTCCGCAGCCAGACAGCAGCTGGGAGAAGGTACTTTCCACTGGTCTGCCGCCGCTGCTGGCCGCCACCAATTTCCCATCACCACGGCCGCATTGGCCATGGGCGGCGGAGCCCGCGTGGGTCTGGAGGATAACCTGTATATCCGTCCCCATGAGTTGGCGACCTCTAATGCACAGCAGGTGGAGGCCATTGCTACTGTGGCGCGGGTCTTGGGACGTGATGTCGCCACGCCGGATGAGGCCCGGCAGATGCTGGGACTGAAAGGGAAGGAGAAGGTCGATTTCTGATGAAGGATACTGCCGTAGCATATGATTGGAACAAGGTGGCGGAACAACTGGTCACGCTGCTGCGTTTGGCCACGCCGCCGGTCGGTGTGAAGTGGTTGCGCTCCGAAGAGGAGCTGCGCGCCATCCCCAAAGTTCGCGTCCATGAAAAACATCTTCCACCCTGCGTTGTTATCAGTCACGCCGTGCAATATAACTGGACTAGTGCCTGCTTGTCGAAAAATGTTCATGCTAACTACTGCCGTGGTATCAACGGCATGTTTCAGCGGGATGCGCGCTGGTATTCCGGCGAGATGTTTCACAATGTCTGGTTTAGCAATATCGAGGCTTCGCAGGCCCACAACCGGGCGCTGGAGTGTATTCCGCCGGAATACATCGGCTTGGTGGCTTCTCCGCTGACGGCAGGGCGCATTGTTCCGGATGTGTGCGTGCTTTATTTGAAGCCCACGCAGGCATTCCTTTTGCTGGCAGGGTATCAGTTTGATGAATACGAGAAGCTCTCCTTCTCCTTTGTGGGAGAATCCACCTGCTCGGATTCATGGTGTAAGACATTTTTGACCGGAAAGCCTGGCTTGGCGCTTCCTTGTTATGCAGACAAAAAGTTTGCCGGTGTAGGGGATGATGACCTGCGTCTTACTTTTACGCCGGATGGTCTGAATCGCGCGGTAAACGGCCTGCAAAAGATGTTCAAGACCGGTCTGCGCTATCCTATTGCCCCCTACAGCATTACCACCGATATTCTCGATGGCCTGCCCAAACATTATATGGAGTATTGAGAAGACAGGATAAGCATCATGAAAATGCACAATTATATCAAAGAAAAAATTGCGGCCAACGGCTATGTGCTGGGTGCGTTTGTGGCCTCCGGTTCCGCTATGAACTGCGAGATCCTGGGCCTGAATGGAATGGATTTTGTCATTGTCGATTGTGAACACGCAGAGACCAACTCCGAAAGCATCGTGCAGATGTGCCGTGCCTGCGAAATGTACGGTGCCGTGCCTTTGGTGCGTGTATATGATCCGGATGACGGACCAATGATGAGCCGGATGCTGGATGTGGGCGTTCACGGCGTCATGGTGCCGCTGGTCGGTACGCCCAGACAAGCGAAAAACATCGTCGATTTTACTAAGTTCCCACCTTTGGGCCGCCGCGGTGCGAACGGCGGGCGGGGGCCGCGTTGGGGTGCTTATGAAAATTATGTACAGCAGGCCAACGACAATTCCCTGGTCATCGCACAGTGTGAGTCGCTGGAGGGTTTGGAAAATGTAGAGACGATTGCCGCGACTCCCGGCCTAGACGCTATTTTTATTGGCACAGGCGATCTATCACTTGAGATGGGTATTGCGTTCAAAGCAGATGCCTCGGCTAATCACACAGTTGATACACCGGAGATGGTAGCTGCTATCGACCGCATTCTGGCTGCCTGTCGGGTGAATCATGTGATCCCCGGAATTGTGACGGCCAGCGCCGAGGATGCGGTGCGTCGGATACGGCAGGGTTTTCAGATCGTGACTTGCATGAATGATCTGGGTTTTTTCCGTGACCGTAGCAATCGGTACGTTCAGGATATCCGGAACGCGGTTGCGGTGAAATAAAATGAAAAGCCCGTTTTTCAAACGAAAAACGGGCTTTTGAATTAAAGTCAACGCCATGCGTAAAAAAAGACAATAAGCAATAAGGAGGTATTTTCCCATGATGACCGCGAAAGAATATATCGACTCCCTGCGTAAGCTGAACACCCGTGTGTACATGTTCGGCGAGAAGATCGACAACTGGGTGGATCACCCCATGATCCGGCCCTCCATCAACTGCGTGGCCATGACCTACGCACTGGCCCAGGATCCTCAGTATGAGGAGCTGATGACCGCCACCTCCAGCCTGACGGGCCACAAGATCAACCGCTTCACTCACCTGCACCAGTCCAGCGAGGACCTGGTGAAGAAGGTGAAGATTTTCCC
>CAVBAZ010000322.1:0-37115 GCA_963593515.1 Bacteroidaceae bacterium | reverse complement strand
TCCCATGGGTGGTGTGGTCGCTGGTGGAGGCGGTGACGCTGCGGGACAGCCGCCGTCCGGTGCTGCTGGCCCGCGCCGTGGGACTGCTGGTGGGCGTGGCGCTGATCCCCTTCGTGTACTATACCTATACCGGGGCGCTGGGCGTCAGCAGTATGATCGTGGATGTGCTGCTGTTTCAGGCAGCGGTACTGCTGGGCGCGTGGGTCTCGTGGCGGATCATGGCAGGAGGGAAGGGCAACGGCCTTCTGTGGTCGGTGCTGGGTCTGCTGATCCTGCTGGGGGTGTGGGCGCTGTTTGTGTGGTGGACGTATGATCCGCCGGTGCTGCCCATCTTCACCGATCCCACCAACGGCACTGTGGGGCTGCCCCTAAACGGAGAATAACGAAAGGAGACGGGATGTCCCGTCTCTTTTTCTTGACCAGACATAGCGGTTGGGGTATAATATAAATTGTAAAAGTATTTATGTTGATCTGTCCGTTGAACGGAGGCGATAGGATTGAAGAAAATCGTTCATAAGTCCGCCATCCCGCTGTACGCGGTGGCGGTAACATGGCTGCTGTATGCCCTGCTGTTTCCGCTGTATAAGCTGCCCCATTTCCTGCTGGCGGCGGCTGCGGGCGCGGTGGTGGGCGTCGTGGCCCGCCTGTTCTGCCGGGATACGGTGGAGGAGGTGCCGGAGGAGCCCAAGACCACCGGCAATGCGGAGCTGGATAAGATGATCGAGGACGGCAAAAAGGCCATCGCCGAAATGAAGCGGCTGGATGACAATATCGCAGATCCCACCATCTCTGCCCAGATCGTCCGATTGCAGCAGCTGGCCGGGAAGATCTTTGCGCAGGTGGAGCAGAATCCGGAGAAGCTGCCCCAGATCCGCAAGTTTATGAACTACTACCTGCCCACCACGCTGAAGATCCTCAACGCCTATGACCGTATGGGCGAGCAGGGTGTGGCCGGTGAGAACATTACCTCAACCATGCAGAAGGTGGAGGGCATGATGGATACCATCATCAAGGCCTTTGAAAAACAGCTGGACAACCTGTTCGGTGCGGAGGCCATGGATATCTCCACCGATATGGTGGTACTGGAGAACATGATGGCCCGTGAGGGCCTGACGGACGATCCCCTCCACAGCGCGGCGCAGCAACAGGCCGAACCGGCCAAAACCGAGCCGGATGACGGCGGGATCACGCTGAAGCTTTGATACAAAATGTAATATAAAGTCGAAAAAATACAGAAAGGAATCGAAACAATGACTGATAACAACATGCCCGAACTGACGCTGGCTCCCGATACCGCCGCCGCTGCGGAGATCCCTACCCTGACCCTGACGCCGGAAGCGCCCGCTACCCCTGCCGCCCCTGAGGTGAAGAAGGAGGTAGAGCCGGTGGTGCTGGATGACAGCATGCTGACGGAGCAGGAGAAGGCCGCCGTAAACGAATTTGCCAAGAAGATCGACGTGCGGGACACCAATCAGGTGCTGCAGTACGGTGCGGCGGCCCAGAAGAGCGTAGCCAGCTTCTCCGAGAGCGCACTGGCCAACGTCCGCAACAAGGACATGGGCGAGATCGGCGAGGATCTGAGCCGTCTGGTGGTGGAGCTGAAGGGCTTCGGCGCTGAGGAGGAGAAGAAGGGCTTGGCGGGCCTGTTCAAAAAGACCGGCAACCGCATCGAGACCATGAAGGCCCAGTACAGCAAGGTGGAGTCCAACGTGGACAAGATCGCCCAGAATCTGGAGAGCCATCAGATCGCCCTGCTGAAGGACGTGGCCATGTTCGACCAGATGTATGAGCTGAACCTGAAATACTATAAGGAACTGACCATGTACATTCTGGCTGGCAAGAAGCGTCTGGCGGAGGTGCGTGCCGGTGAGCTGGAGGAGCTGCGGAAGAAGGCGGAGCAGTCCGGCCTTGCCGAGGACGCGCAGGCCTATAATGATCTGGTCAGCATGTGCGACCGGTTCGAGAAGAAGCTCCACGATCTGGAGCTGACCCGCATGGTGTCCATCCAGATGGGCCCCCAGACCCGTCTGCTGCAAAACAACGACACCCTGATGATCGAGAAGATCCAGTCCTCGCTGGTGAACACCATCCCCCTGTGGAAGAGCCAGATGGTGCTGGCGCTGGGTATGGAGCACAGCCGTCAGGCCACCGCCGCCCAGAACGCCGTGACCGAGATGACCAACGAGCTGCTGAAGAAGAACGCCGATACCCTGAAAATGGGCACTATCGCCACCGCCAAGGAGGCGGAGCGCAGCGTGGTGGATATCGAGACCCTGCAGCACACCAATGAGCAGCTGATCTCCACGCTGGACGAGGTGGCCCGCATCCAGAAGGAGGGCGCCGCCAAGCGCAAGGCGGCGGAAGCCGAGCTTGGCCGCATTGAGGGCGAGCTGAAGCAGAAGCTGATGGAGCTGAGAGGGTAAACAAATCTATTGGGGTAGGATTCCCCTGCAACCAATCTCCTTCCGAAAGGAGGAATATCCCATGAAATTTTTCAAAAAACGCGCGGTGGCGTGGGTGGTGCTGGTGCTGGCGGTGATCGGCAGCGTCTGCATCGGTCTGGCCCGGAAGGACAGCTATCTGGCCAAGCAGCCCACGGAGCTGCTGGATGTCAAATACCGCCAGTGGATCTGCGACGATGCCGGTCTGCTCAGCGACGAGACGAAGCAGCTGATCGAGCAGTATAACACCAACTGGGACGAGCGGTACTATGCCGTGGTGGCGGTGGCCACCGTGGAGCATATGAACGGCTGGAAGGATCAGGAGTACGCCGCAGCCCTGGGTAAGGAATGGGGCCTTGGCGCCAATGATATGATCCTGCTGCTGGTGAAGGATGGCGACTGGCAGGTTTATCGCGGCGACGACGTGGGCCGGTACATGACCGACACCCAGCAGCAGAAGCTGCGCAGCGCCATCGAGAGCACCTATTACAACGGCGATTTTGACGGCGCGGTGACGGCGTTTTTCCGTCAGGCGGACGTGTTTTACGGCCAATTTGGCCAGCAGGCCAGCAATGAATACACCAACAGCAATGACCTTGGCTGGACGGCTAAGACGCCCGCTTCGACTAAAACCGGCGGTGTATCGATCGGTGGCGTGGTGCTGCTGATCGTGGCCATCTTCGTAGTTTGGGTGCTGCTGGATCGGGTGCGGTACAACCGTTACCGGCGGCGGTATATTGTGGGCGCGCCTGTGAGCGTGGTGCGGCCTGTGTATTACCCCATCTTCTGGGGACGGCATATGCGGCCACGTGCGCCCCGGCAGCCTAGAGCGCCTTATGGCGGAGGCCCTCGACCTCCCGTGGGTGGCGGCGGCTATCAGCCGCCCCGCAGCGGCGGGAATTACCGTCCGCCCCGCAGTACGCCCCGCAGCGGCGGCAGCTTCAACAGCCGCCCTGGTGGTTTTGGCGGAGGCGGTTTCGGCGGCGGAAGCCGCGGCGGCTTTGGCGGGGGTTCCCGCGGAGGCCGTGGCGGTTTCGGTGGCGGCGGCTTTGGCGGCGGACGCCGGTAATCAGAGAGAAAGGCCCGGTTCGGCAGAACGGGGCCTTTTTGCTGCGATTTAAGGCTTGACAAAGGCGGCTGGTGCTGATAAAATAACGCATGTTTCGTAACGAGTGTTTTGAAACAAGGAGGTTGAGATCATGCCGCCAAAAGCAAAATATACACGCGACGAGATCATCGCTATCGCCTATGAGCTGGTGCGGGAGCAGGGCGCGGGGGCGCTGACGGCCCGCGAGGTGGCCAAACGGCTGGGCACGTCGCCGTCGCCTATTTTTGCGCTGTTCCGGGATATGGAGGAGCTGAAAACCGCCGTAAAGGAGCGGGCCGCCGCCTGCTTCGGCGACTATATGGCCGACGCGGAACAGTTCCATCCCGCCTATAAGCGGCGGGGCATGCAGTGGGTGAAGTTTGCGCAGGAGGAGCCCATGCTGTTCCAGCTGCTGTTCATGCAGGATACGCACGGCGTGGATCTGGACACGGCGCTGCGGAAAATCCCCTTTGACGTGGACACCGATATTGCCATCATTATGCAGGACTATCACGCCACACAGGCACAGGCGGAGCATCTGTTCCGCCAGATGTGGATCTATACCTACGGCATGTGTACCCTGTGCTCTGCAAAGGTATGCGCCTTTACAGAGCAAGAGATCGCCTTGCGGCTGGGCGAGATATTTCAGGGCATGATCTTCGTGCTGCGTGCCGACAAGGCGCGCGAGGCTTCCGTCCGGCCCGTGGCGCGAGACAGCGCAGACGGAAGGGAGATCCAGCGCAATTCGCCCGATCTGAGCCGGGATTCCTGAATATTTTGATGATATAACGCAGCGTCAGGTATTGCTTGTGACGCTGCGTTATGTGGTAGGATACAGAAGAACGAACCGAGAGACATATCAACAGGGAGGAATTTAGAATGTTATATATCCAACATCTGACCAAGCGCTACGGCGAGAAAAAGGCCGTGGACGATCTGAGCCTGCACATTGCACCGGGCGAAATTTACGGCTTCATCGGCCACAACGGCGCGGGTAAGACCACCACGCTGAAATCCGTGATGGGCATCCTGCAATTTGACGAGGGTGAGATCACCATTGACGGCCATTCCATCAAGGCTGAGCCGCTGGTCTGCAAGCGGGAGATGGCCTATATCCCCGACAACCCCGATCTGTACGAGTTCATGACGGGTGTTAAGTATTTGAACTTTATTGCCGACATCTTCGGCGTGGGCGCGGCGGAGCGGCAGGAGCGCATCCGCAGGTATGCCGACGCCTTTGAGCTGACGGACGATCTGGCCCAGCCCATCGCCGCCTATTCTCACGGTATGAAGCAGAAGCTGGCCATCATCGCCGCGTGGCTCCATCAGCCGAAGCTCATCATCATGGATGAGCCCTTTGTGGGCCTTGACCCCAAGGCGTCCCATCTGCTGAAGGGCATGATGCGGGAGGTCTGCGATCAGGGCGGCGCCATCTTCTTCTCCACCCATGTGCTGGAGGTGGCGGAAAAGCTGTGCGACAAGGTGGCCATCATCAAGGGCGGCAAGCTGATCCGCTCCGGCACCATGGAGGAGGTCAAGGGCGACGACAGTCTGGAAGAGGTCTTTTTGGAACTGGAGGGAGAAGAATGCTGAAGCTTCTGGTAAAAAAGCAGCTTTTTGAGATTTTCCGCAGCTATTTCTACGATGCCAAGAAGAATAAGGCCCGCAGCAAGGGGGCTACCATCGGCTATATCGTGATGTTCGTGCTGCTGATGGTGGGCCTGCTGGGCACCATGTTCGGCGTACTGTCCAACACCATGTGCGGCCCTCTGGCGGAGATGGGGATGGACTGGCTGTACTTTGTCATCATGGGCATGATGGCGGTCTTTCTGGGGGCCTTCGGCAGCGTGTTCAACACCTATTCTGGCCTGTATCTGGCCAAGGACAACGACCTGCTGCTGTCCATGCCCATTCCTGTGCGGGTCATTATGACCTCCCGGCTGCTGAGCGTCTATCTGATGGGCCTGATGTATTCCGGTATTGTGATCCTGCCGGCCATCATTGTCTATTGGTGCACCGTTCCTATTACAGTGGGCCGTATTCTGGGCGGCGTGGTGCTGCTGCTCGACATCTCCCTGTTCGTGCTGACGCTGTCCTGCGTACTGGGCTGGGTGGTGGCAAAGATCAGCCTGAAGTTGAAGAACAAGAGCTTTATCACCGTGGTGGTGTCGCTGGTATTCTTCGGGCTGTACTACTTCGTCTGCTTCCGCTCTCAGGCCATGATCACCGATCTGCTGCTGAATGCGGAGGATGTGGGCAATAAAATCAAGGAGATCTATCCTCTGTACCTCTTCGGACGGGTGGGCTGCGGCGACGGCGTGGCCATGCTGGTGGTCTCCGCTGTGGTGATCGCCCTGCTGGCGCTGGTGTGGTATCTTATCGCCCGCAGCTTTCTGCACATCGCCACCGCCTCCGGCAATACCGCCAAGGCGGTCTATCATGAGAAGGCCGTTAAGCAGGTCGGTGCCGATACCGCCCTACTGCGTAAGGAGCTGGGCCGGTTCACCGCCAGCCCTCTTTACATGCTGAACTGCGGTCTGGGTACGGTGTTCCTGCTGGTTCTGGCGGTGCTGGCCCTTATCAAGGGCCGGGAGGTGTTCCTGATGCTGAACGCCCTGTTCGCCGGAGAGGAGAGCTTCGTGACGGTGCTGGCGGCGCTGTGCCTGTGCCTGCTGGCAAGCAGCAACGACATCACCGCCCCATCGGTGTCACTGGAGGGCAAGAGCCTGTGGATCGCACAGTCGCTGCCCATCGCCCCGTGGCAGGCGCTGCGGGCCAAGCTGAGGATGCACCTGCTGGTAACGGAGCTGCCGCTGGTGGTGTGCGCCGTGTGCGTGGCGGCGGTGTCCGGCTTGGATTTCCTTCACGCGGCGCTGCTGGTGGCCGTGCCCATGGTATATGTGGTGCTGTCCGCCGCCTTCGGCCTGTTCATGGGCCTGAAGCGGCCCAATCTCAACTGGACCAGCGAGGTGGCCCCCATCAAACAGGGGCTGGCTGTGTTCCTGTCCATGTTCGGCGGCTGGGCGCTGAGCGTGGCGCTGGGCTTCCTGTATTACGCCCTGATGGCCCGCGTAGGCGCGGTGGCGTTCCTGCTGGCGGCGACGGTGCTGTTTGCCGTGCTGGCGCTGGTGCTGGTGCGGTGGCTGAAAACCTCCGGCGCGAAAATTTATCAGCATCTGTAAAAATTTCCTTTTTCAGGGGTTGACTCTGCCATTGTGTCAGGGGGTATCCTCTATCTGAGCTCAAACGAAGAACGCATGGAGGTGCCGCTATGCTGAAGATCGGAGAATTTTCCAAGCTGTCCCGCGTCAGCGTCCGGATGCTGCGCCACTATGACGACATCGGATTGCTGCACCCGGCGTATATCGACCGGTTCACCGACTACCGCTATTACAGTGAGGCCCAGCTGCCCACCGTGTGCCGCATTACGGCGCTGAAGGACATGGGGTTCCGTCTGACGGACATCTGCCGGATGCTGGACTTCTATGATGACCGCCAGCGGCTGGACGAATGTCTTGCCGCCCAGCAGGCGGCGCTGGAAGCGCAGGCGGAGGACGTGGCCCGAAAGCTGCGGCTGCTGGACAGCGCACGGAAACGATTGAGAAAGGAAGATATTATGGCTTATAATGTTACCGTCAAGACCCTGCCACAACGTTATGCCGCCTGTGTGCGGATGACCATTCCCTGCTATGAGAAGGAGGGCATGGTGTGGGGCGTCCTCTGCGCCGAGACCGACCATATGCACCTGATCCCCGACGATCCCTGCTATTGCAGCGTCACGTTTCTGGATGCCGAGTACAAGGAGCGCGACGTGGAGGTAGAAGCCCAGAAAACCGTCAAGGGGCAGTACCCCGACACGGAGCATGTGAAGTTCCGCACGCTGCCCGCCGTCACCTACGCCAGCTGCACCTATCAGGGCGGCTATGAGCATATCGGCGAGGTGAACGCCGCTGTGGCCGCGTGGATCGAGGCCAACGGCTACCGGTACGCCGGGCCCATGTTCAACATCTACCACATCTCGCCCCACGAGACGCAGAATCCCGACGAGTTTGTCACCGAGGTGTGCTACCCCATTGAAAAATAACATAAAGAAGAACCGCCCAAACGGGCGGCTCTTCTTTATGTTAAGTTGAAGGCAAGAGCCTCTCCCACCGGAGGTCGCTCCAGCCGGAGGTGTCGAAGTTATCCCGGATGGCGCGGCACATGATCTCCAGCTTCTGTACGATAGCGGGGGACTGCATCAGCGCACCCGACACATCCTCCGTGGCCATCATGTACTCCATGATCCGCGCCCGATCCTCCTTGGCGTTGGTGCGGGCGTAGGCGTCCACGAAATAAATGTCCTGCGGATCGAACTCATAGAAGAACGTCCAGCGCTCCGGATCGGAGGCGGGCGCTCCGGCATCCTCGTTATAGAAGAAGCCGTCGGGATTGCAGCGATCCCACTCCTCCTGATCGAAGGAATCCCAGTTACGGGTGAGGATCACACCCTCGGTAGCGTGCCAGATCTCATGGCAGATGGTGCCCTCGAAGGCGTCAATGTTCACGTCGATGAAAATGTTCTGCCACTCATAGCTCTCGCTGGTCAGGCCGATGGCGTTCACGTCGTTGTCAATGTGGCCCACCGGCATGATGCGGACGCCGCCCTCGCCCATGCTGTTGCGCATCTGGCGGAAAAAGTCCTCCGGATACAGCGCCAGAGTGCGGTCCAGCGCCTCCAGCATCCGGGCGATGGCGTGGGGCTCGTCGGAAAGTCCCGCTTCGTCGGTGGTGGTGATAACGGCATCCCACACGGATTCACAGGCTTCCTTCGCCTGAGACGACAGCAGAATGGTCACACCGTAGCGCTCCTCCAGCCGGTCGGCATAGTCCCGCACCTCCTGTAAGGTGGCGGGCAGCGGCTGACCGTCCAGCTCGCTCCAATAGACGTCCAGCAGGGAGGTATCTACCGCCATGGGGGAGTCGATGGCCGGTGCGTCGGCCTGCGGCGTGAAGGTGAGCTGCGCCGGGTCGATGGCCGTCAGATGGAACACGCCGCCGTCATCGTAGGCGCAGCCCAGCATGACAGCCTCATCCGGCAGCCAGATAACGTCCCGAAGGACGCCGTTCAGCTGCTGGGCCGTCAGCTGACAGGCAGAAATACTGCTGTCCAGCCGGTAGAGAGTGGTATCCAGCACCGCGCTTACCAGATAGGGGGAGCCGGAAACGGGGATCAGATCCGCCTGACTGCCGTTCAGCAGCCCGCCGTCCACACGGTAATACTGGCCGTCGGCGGCGTACAGCACATCATAGTCCGCCGTCTCCTCGCTGAACCAGAGGAACTCCGGGCCTTCGGCGCCGTAGTAGGGGGTGTACCACTCCTCCTGCAGCATGGTACAGTCACCGGTGGCTGTGTCCAGAATGGCCGTGCCGGAATATGTACTGTAAGGGGACAGGCGGCAGTGCAGGAACAGCGTATCGGAATCGGGATAGATACCGGCAATGTCCACAAAGCGCATGTCGTCGGCCAGCGCGACCCGCTCCTGCGTGCCGCTGGCTACGTCAGCGCGGCACAGCACGCTGTCCTGCACGAAATAGTAGGTGCTGCCGTCGTGGGAGAATACGCCGCCGGGCTGCTGGGTGGAAAATGTCCCGGTGGTGGACAGGTCGCTGCCGATGAACTGCCATGTGCTGTCCTCCCAGTTGAACAGCACAGCCGTACCGTCGGTGAAGGTTTCCGCCTGCAAGTCCCAGCAGCCGTCCAGCTGGCGGGAGGCGGTCTCGCGGTCTTTGGCGATGTCTATTACGCTGAGATGGGTGACGTTTTCAGCATAATCTGTCCAGCCGATCAGTACCTGCCCGCCGCCGCGGGAGACCATGGCGGGGAACGAGACCGGCTGTACGCAGGTGAGGGGCTGTATAGGCTGCTCCAGCAGAGGTTTTTTGCCGCCGCAGCCTGCCAGCGTCAGCAGCAGGCCCAGCGCCAGTACCAGCGGAGCGAAGAAATGTGATCTGCGAAAATGCTGCATGGGGTCTTCTCCTTGTTCTTTGATGGAATCCTATTATAAGGTCGCGGAAGGAGCCTTGTCAAGTATGGCGAAAATGGAAAACCATGGTTGACGGAACGAGCGGGCAAGCTTATAATAGGAGGGCTGTTAGCGGCAGATAACTGCCCGTGCGGCACGTATCAACGGAGAAAGAGGAAACAAGACATGTCGGGATTCGTGTGGGAGGACGCTATGTTCCGGGAGCATTTTCCCAAGCTTGTCAAGATCGCCATGCACTATGTGCACGATATGCAGCTGGCGGAGGATATGGCGCAGGAGGCATTTGTGGTCTTTCTGGACAAGAAAAGCGCCGGAGAGCTGGGCGACTGCGGAAATATCGGGGCATGGCTGAAAGCGGTGGTGGTCAACCTCTGCCGTTCCGAGATGCAGCGGATGCGCTATCATGTGGAGCAGCCGCTGCTGGATGAGGTGATCTCTGCCCATGTTTCGGATCAGCTGCCCCTTGCGGAGAAGCTGCCGAAGGGGCTTTCCGCGGCGGAGCGTCAGGTGCTGTGCTGCTTTTATGAATACCGCATGAGCCATAAGGAGATCGCGGACCTTTACGGCATCTCGGAGGAGGCCTGCCGCGTCAGGCTGTACCGCGCCAGAATGCACTGCAAGGCGCTTTTGCGGGAGGACGACGATGATGTGTAACATTTTCCGCCGTTCGTCAAACTACGGTATAAGGAGGTGAGCAGGATGCCCGATACAGAGAAACAGCGTCCGGTCAATGATCTCAACGAGACATTGCTGGACGAGTTGACGCAGTGCTGCGAGGGGACTGCGTTTTCCGACAAGGAGCTGGCCCGTCTGGACGCGCTGTTTGCGGCGCTGGAAACGGACGGCGCTGTGCCGGAGGTGCCGGAGCGGGACGTGGAGGCCTGTCTGGCGCAGCTGCATCAGCGGTATCCGGCGCTTCCTATGGAGGATACCGCCAAAACGAAGAAGGCGTCCAGTGGACGTGTTTCCCGCAGGATCATTGTGCTTGCGGCAGTGCTGGTCGTGCTGATCGGCGCTGTTTCGGTGCAGGCGTTCGGCAATGTGTTCCAGGCGGTGGCCCGCTGGACGTCTCAGGTGTTCCAGCTGGACTCCCAGCAGACGGCTGCCGATGACGCAAAACTGGGCCGGAACGATATGGAGCCGGAAGAGGAGCGCCAATACGATACGCCGCAGGAGATGCTGACAGACCTCAATATTCGAGGTCAGCTGCTGCCTGCGTGGGTGCCGGAGCGGCTTGGTACACCGGTAGAATGTCGGGCGGTCTGTCAAGAGGATCTGGTGCTGAGCGTGATGTATGTGGGCGACGGGGAGGCGTTCCTGAGCCTGCGATACTACGCCTTCGGTCAGGAGGATAACAGGATCGTCATAGAGAAGGATCAGGAGCCGACTGGCGTCTGGAACTATGGCGGCATCATGCATTACCATTTTACCGACATGGATCTGGAGAAGGCGGCGTGGGTCAACGGAGACTTTCAGTGCGTCATCGTCGGCACCATCAGCGAGGAAGAGATGGAGCGGGTGATCGCTTCCATCTATTCCCAGGAATAAGCACGGTAAAAAATGAAAAATTTTCCATTTTTGTGTTACGTTTTGCCCTGCTGGTCAAACTATATGGATAGACAGCTGTAAAGCATCTGTCTATCCATATCAGAAAGGACTTGCATTACGCATTTGCTCCGGCACAGGTTGTGCCGTCCGGATCAAACGGTGGGCTGATCGCAGCGGCCTGCCCCTTAGGCAGAGAGCGTCCGGACGCCGCCGGAGGGCGTTACATCGGCTTGCCGCGCAAGCGGCTCCCACGCAGAGCAGAGAGAACCTGATATGGCAAAAGGCCCCGCATGGATCAAGTACACTCCCGTCCTGATCCGTGTGGGGCTTTTTGCATGAATGGGGATAAAGAGAGACCCGCCGAGTCGACCGCGAAAAAAATCACCACCCGATTGGGTGGTGATTTTTGGAGCGGGCGACGAGGCTCGAACTCGCTACCTCGACCTTGGCAAGGTCGCGCTCTACCAGATGAGCTACGCCCGCAAAATGGTGCCTCAGGCCGGGGTCGAACCGGCGACACGCGGATTTTCAGTCCGCTGCTCTACCAACTGAGCTACCGAGGCAAATGGCGACCAAGAAGGGGCTCGAACCCTCGACCTCCAGCGTGACAGGCTGGCGTTCTAACCAACTGAACTACTTGGCCATGACAGTGGTGGGAACAACTGGACTCGAACCAGTGACCCCCTGCTTGTAAGGCAGGTGCTCTAACCAGCTGAGCTATGCTCCCGTCCTTGCCGCTCTCATAAACGGCGAGTATGATTATACTAAATGAACTCCCAACTGTCAACAAGAAAATCAAAAATTTTCTAAAAAATTTTCTGCAAAGCTTACAGGCTGTCAATAAGGGCTTTCAGCTCGTCGCCGGAGAAATCATACACCGCGTCGCAGAACTGACAGGTCATGCTGCAATGGCCCTGCTCGTCCAGGATCTGTTGAAGCTCGTCCTTGCCCAGCGAGATCAAGGCCCGCTCCACCCGCTGACGGCTGCAATAGCAGCGGTACTCCACGGGGCAGGTCTCCAGAATTTTCAGGTCGAAGTCGGACATGACCTGACGCAGCATATGCTCCGGGTCGTCGTCCTTGTCCAGAATGGCGGAGACGTTGCCTGCCGCCATGATGCCGCCCTCCACCTTGACGATGGTGTCCTCGGTGGCGCCGGGCAGCAGCTGAATGAGGTAGCCTCCGGCGGCCTTCACGCTCTGGTCGCGATCCACCAGCACGCCCAGCCCGCAGGCGGTGGGGATCTGCTCAGACTCCACAAAGTAGGCGGCCACATCCTCGGCAATCTCGCCGCCCAGCAGGTCGATGGTGCCCACATACGGCTCCTTCATGTGAAGGTCCTTGATGACGGTGATGGTGCCCTCGCGGCCCACCGCGCCGCCTACGTCCAGCTTGCCGTCCTCCCGCAGCGGGATGTCCACCTGTGGATTGGTGACGTAGCCCCGGACATTGCCCAGATTGTCGGACACGGCCAGCACAGTGCCCAGCGGGCCGCCGCCCTTGATCTGGAGGGTCAGGCTGGCGCCCGCGCCCTTCAGGGCGTTGCCCATCAGGCTGGCAGCGGACAGAGTGCGGCCCAGCGCCGCCGTGCCCACCGGCAGCAGCTTGTGTATTTGCCGTGCCCGTTCTGTCAGGTCACGGCTGCAAATAGCGGCGGCCTGTACCAGACCGTCGGATGAAATGGCTCTTACGATGCGATCCATAGAAAAAAGCACTCCTTGTGAGGTTATTTGCGGATGGCGGTAAAATAGATGCGCTGTTCGCCCTCTCTGGGGCTGCGGCGCACCATGTCGCCATAGATGCGGATGTCGGCGAAGCCGGCGGCTTCCAGCCATGCCGTTAGTTCCTCTACGGTGTAAGCCCGCTGGCGATGTACCTCCAGATCCCGTTCCCACGCGCCATCCGGCTGCTGACGAAACAGATCCACGTAGTAGGTGCACAGCCCCCGGTGATACTCGGTGCGCCAGACGCAGTAGGTGTCCTCCGTCTCGTCCAGAAACACCTGCCCATCCAGCGCCGCCAGCTTCTCCACGGTGTTGACGTCAAACACCAGCAGTCCGCCGGGTGCGATGAACAGGTGCAGCCGCTGGAAGGTGCGCTGCACGTCGGCGGGACGGGTCAGATAGTTGAGACTGTCCAGACAGCAGATGGCGGCGTCTACGGTGCCATACAGATCCAGCTTCGGCATGGACTGGTGCAGAAAGATGGGGGCCACGCCCTCCACGGTGCCGCTTTTGCTCATGGCGGCAGCCAGCATGTCCTCGCTGTTGTCCACGGCGATCAGCTCATAGCCCCGGCCAGTAAGGAGCCACGTCATGGCGCCGGTGCCGCAGGCCAGATCCAGTACGGTATGCACCGGGATGCGGCTGCGGCGGAACAGCTTCTCAATAAAGTCGGCCCGCTTTTCGTACTGTACGTCCTCGGTCAGTGCGTCGTAGCTGGCGGCCAGCGCGTCATAGGCGCTCATTCCTCGGGCTCCTTCGCTTTGGCTTCCTTTTCCTCCAGCTCCTTCATCTTCTCCAGCACGCCCTCGTAGCCGCCCGCACCGTAGATCAGGCTGCGGTTCACGCGGCTGATGGTGGCGCTGGACGCACCGGTGCGCTCCAGAATGTCGTTGTAGATCAATCCCTGACTCAGCAGGGTGGCCACCTCGTAACGCTGCTCCATAGAGCGCAGCTCCGGGATGGTGCACAGATCCTGAAAGAAGTTATAGCACTCCTCCTCGGTCTCCAGCGTCAGGATCGCCTTATACAGGCGGTCGCTCTTTTCCTTCTTGGCGATCTTGCATTTGGTGGTATGCACAGCCATGATCGTTCCTCCCTTTACATTCCCTATATGCTTCCGATGGATTTCGGTCACTTTCATATTTTAACGCTTTCGCGCGTGAAAGTAAAGGAGCAAAGTGAAAATTTTCTGTGAAGAACGAAAAACGGGAACTTTTCGGCAAAATTTTCCGTCCTATTAAATAGGAAAACCATTGCAAGGAGGGAATAGGATGAAAAAAGTACGAAGAATACTGTGCGGCGTGCTGGCGGTGCTGATGCTGGCGGGCTGCGGCAGTTCGGAAATGGGGGAGTACGTCATTGCGGAGGCTGGTATGCCCACACGGATGCGGAAAACGGAGGATCGAGTGGACACGGAGACGCTGCAGCGGTTCAGCGACGAAACGGCGGCAGCCTTTTTTATCGGAGACCGGAATGCTGTGTATTCTCCGGTAAGCCTGTACGCGGCGCTGGGGATGCTGACGGAGCTGGCGGACGGCGAGACGAAGCAGCAGGTGATGGAGCTGCTGGACGTGTCCGACAATGAAACGCTGCGGCAGTGGACGAAGGCATTGTGGCAGCAGCTCTGTTACGACGAGCAGGACAGCGCCCTGCGGCTGGGCAACGCAGTGTTCCTCAATGAGAATATGGCGTTTCATAAGGAGCCGCTGGACGTTCTGGCGGGGACTACTATGCGTCCGCCTATCAGCTGCCCATGGGCAGTAAGGCGGCGGACAAGACCATTGCCGCGTGGCTGGATCAGCAGACCAACGACCTGCTGACCGAGGATACCGGGGCCATCAAGACGAAGGAGATCGACCTGCTGCGGCTGTACAATACCATATATTATAAGGCGGCATGGCGGGCCGAGTTTTCCGGGGGCGCGACGGAAAAGGATATCTTCACCGCTGCCGACGGTACGGAGCAGAGAACGGACTTCATGCATATTTCCCTTGCGGGAAGTCCTGTGGCGCGGGGTGAGGGCTACCGGTGTGCGTCGCTGTATTTGAAGGACGGCGGCGAGATGACCTTCTATCTGCCGGACGAGGGCGTGACGGTGGAGGAGCTTTTACAGCGGAAAAACATCCTGAGCGAGCTGCTGCCTGTGAACGATGAGGAGGTGCGGGTCAACTGGTCGGTGCCCAAGTTTGACATCCACGCCTCGCTGGAGCTGAATGACGCATTGCGGGCGCTGGGCGTCACGGACGCCTTTGACAAGGCGGCGGCAGACTTCACGCCGTTGACCGACACCGGCGCGGTGGTGAGCAGCGTCATGCAGGCTGCCCGCGTCAGGATCGACGAGGAGGGCATGGAGGCCGCGGCCTATACGGAGATCATCGTCGAACCCACAGCGGCAGAGCCGCCGCCGTGTTCCGAAGAGGAGATGAACCTGAACCGGCCGTTCCTGTTTGCCATCTGGAAGGACGGCGCACCGCTGTTCATAGGCGCGGTGCAGACCATGGAGGGAATGTAACATGAAACGAATGAGAGCGATCGTGTGCGGCGTGCTGGCTGCGCTGATGCTGGCGGGCTGCGGCAGCAGCGGCGCGGGGATGGATCTGACGCAGTATGCGGTCAAGGAGGCTGCCTACCCCGCTTACCCGGCTGCGCCGGACTATGACAGCTATTGCGACAGGACCGGAACACTGGATTGGGACGCTTACAGCGCGGCGCTGGAGAAGTATGAGCGGGAAATGCAGCTCCTGGGCAAGGGTGACCGGCCGGACGACGGCGCGGTGCGGCGCTTTGCCGACCGGACGGTAGGGGAGATATTCACCGGCGGCGAGAATACCGTGTATTCGCCCATCAGCCTGTATGTGGCGCTGGGGATGCTGACGGAGCTGACGGACGGCCAGACGAAGCAGCAGGTGATGGAGCTGCTGGGCGCTGCCGATGCGGGAGCGCTGCGGCAGCAGATCAAAAAGCTGTGGGTGAGCGTCTATCAGGACGGCGACGCCGTGTGTCGGTTGGCCAACGCCGCGTTCCTGCGGGAGAATGCCGAGGTGAAGCAGTCGGCGGCGGACACGTTGGCCCAGTGGTACTATGCGTCCTCCTACCGGGTGCCCATGGGGACGGAGGAGGCGGACAAAGCCATTGCCGGCTGGCTGAACCAGCAGACAGGCGGGCTGCTGTCTGAGGAGACGGGGAACATCCACACGGATGGGGACAACCTGCTGCGGCTATACAATACTATATATTATAAAGCTGGCTGGCGGGCTGCTTTCGAGAACAGCCAGACAAAAGCGGAGACCTTCGCGGCTGCCGACGGCAGCGAACAGCGGGCGGACTTCATGCACCGGACGGAAACAAGCAGGGTTCTCCGGGGCGAGGGGTACACCGCCGCGCCTAAGAGCCTGAAATATGGGCGGATGGTGTTCGTGCTGCCGGACGAGGGCGTGACGCCGGAGAGCCTGCTGGCGCGGGATGGCTTCCTGACGGAGCTGACGGGGGAGTACAGCATGGCCGACGTGATATGGTCGGTGCCGAAGTTCGATGTGAAGTCCTCCATCGACCTGAAGGATATCCTGGAAACGCTGGGCGTGACCGATGCCTTTGACGGGAACATGGCGGACTTTACGCCGCTGACCGACAACGGCGCAATGGTGAACAGCGTCATGCAGGCCGCCCGCGTCAAGATCGACGAGGAGGGCGTGGAGGCCGCAGCCTACACGGAGATCGTAGCCAACGACTCGTCAGCCATGATTGAGTCGCCACCCGTGGTGGAGATGAACCTGAACCGGCCGTTCCTGTTCGTGATCTTTGACGGCAATGATGTGCCGCTGTTTGTAGGCACGGTGCAGACGATGGCATGAGGTTGTATCAAAAGCCTCCCCTGTGTAAATGCGTAGGGGAGGGGCTCTGCCCCTCCCGCTCGTGATACGATGATATTTCCGTTGGACGGCGGGCGGGGTAGAACCCCGCCCCTACGCACACTTGTCCCCCGCCATAGCGGGGACAGGCAAAACGCCGAAAATACCTGAAAATTTTTAGAAAAATAAGAGAAAATCCCCTTGACAATAAGGGGATTTTCCTTTATTATATGTAGGTACGCGCGAAAAGGGTGCTGCACACCCGGAGGCGTTTACAATTGCGATGAACCGAAAGATTGCGGCCCTGGGCCGGTAACTTTCGGGGAGTATGTCCGATAATCGGGCGGCTGAGGAAGTTCTGTGTACGTCAGCGTAGATCGCTGCGCCAGAAGCACACCGGCCGGATTGCGCCGGTGTTTCTTATGAGTCGGAATGATACGCACGGAACGGCGTATAAGAAATTTCTCACCGTACGGCATTGGTCAAAGCAACAAAAACCGTACAAATTATGGAGGAACGAACCAAATGGCAAAAGAAATGATCCGCATTCGTCTGAAGGCCTATGACCATCAGGTCATCGACCAGTCCGCAGAGAAGATCGTCGAGACCGCCAAGCGCACCGGCGCTTCCGTGTCCGGCCCCATCCCTCTGCCCACCAAGAAGGAGATCGTCACCATCCTGCGCGCTACCCACAAGTATAAGGACAGCCGTGAGCAGTTCGAGCGCCGGACTCACAAGAGACTGATCGACATCACCAACTCCACCCCCAAGACCGTCGAGGCCCTGATGGCCCTGGATCTGCCCGCCGGTGTGGAGATCGAGATCAAGCTGTAAGGTACACATTATAATAAGTACCGCGCGATCTCAAACAGGCAAACCCCTTTTATCATGCTTGCAACCCAATGTCCGCTGACTTGCGTTAAGGCGGACGGGTTACGTCGGCAGAGCAAGCGGTCTCTACCCAATGGAGATTGAACTATGTCGACCAATAACCTTACTAGGAGGATCATACATGAAAGCGATCATCGGCAAGAAAGTCGGCATGTCTCAGATCTTCGACGAAAACGGCAAGGTGATCCCCGTCACCGTTATCGAGGCGGGTCCCTGCGTTGTCGTGCAGAAGAAGACGGCCGAAAAGGAAGGCTACGCCGCTGTGCAGCTGGGCTTCGAGGATATCCCCGAGCGTAAGCTGACCAAGCCCGAGATGGGCCACCTGAACAAGGCGGGCGTTGCTCCCAAGAAGTACCTGCGCGAGTTTGACCTTGAGAACGCCGCCGAACTGAATGTGGGCGACATCATCAAGGCTGACACCTTCAAAGAGGGCGACTTCGTGGACGTGACCGGCACCAGCAAGGGCCACGGCTACCAGGGCGTCATCAAGCGCTGGGGCGCTCAGCGCACTCCCATGAGCCACGGCGGCGGCCCCGTCCACCGTCATGCCGGTTCCATGGGCTCCACCACCGATCCCAGCCGTATCTTCAAGGGTAAGATCGGCGCCGGCCAGATGGGCGGCGACCAGATCACCATCCAGAATCTGGACATCGTCAAGGTGGATCCCGAGTTGAACCTGATTGCTGTCCGCGGCGCCGTTCCCGGCTGCAAGGGCGGTCTGGTACTCATTAAGAGCACTGTCAAGACCCACCGCGTCAAGAACGTTGAGTCCGGCATCAGCAACAACCCGCAGAAGGCTTCCGGCCGTAATCCCCAGAAGGCTTCCGCACGTAATAAGTAAGGAAAGGAGTGCTTAAGGTAAATGTCTACTATCAAAGTGTTGAACATGGCCGGCGCAGAAGTCGGTACTGTTGAACTGAACGACGCCATCTTCGGCATCGAGCCCAATCAGGCTGTCGTCCATGAAGTGGTGAAGAACCACTTGGCAAACTGCCGTCAAGGCACCCAGAGCGCTCTGACCCGCGGCGAGGTTTCCGGCGGCGGCAAGAAGCCCTGGCGTCAGAAGGGTACCGGCCACGCCCGTCAGGGCAGCACCCGTGCTCCCCAGTGGACCCACGGCGGTATCGTGTTTGCTCCCAAGCCCCGCAGCTACTCTTACGTTCTGAACAAGAAGGTGAAGAGACTGGCTCTGAAGTCCGCTCTGTCCGCCAAGGCTGCCGCCGGCGAGATCATCGTTGTCGACTCCATCAAGATGGACAGCATCAAGACCAAGGACTTCCGCGCGTTCCTGACCGCCGTCAAGGCTGACGGCAAGTCTCTGGTGGTCACCCCCGCCAAGGACGAAGTCATCGTCAAGAGCGCCCGCAACATCCCCGGCGTCGAGACCAGCATGGCAAACCTCATCAATGTCTATGACATTCTGAAGGCCAAGTACCTGGTGCTGGATCAGAACGCCCTCGCAGTAATCGAGGAGGTGTTCGCATAATGGCTAACGTATACGACATCATTATCCGTCCCATCATCACCGAGCGTTCCATGGCTGCTGTCGCTGACAAGAAGTACGTCTTTGAAGTGGCTCCCAACGCCGGCAAGATCGAGATCAAGAACGCCGTCGAGGAGATCTTCGGCGTGAAGGTCGCTAAGGTCAACACCATCAACTATGATGGCAAGGCCAAGCGTCTGGGCGCTGGCCGTCCCGGCCACCGCAAGAGCTGGAAAAAGGCTTATGTCCAGCTGACCTCTGATTCCAAGACCATCGAAATGTTCGAGGGTATGGTGTAAGAAAGGAAGGAGTGTTAGAAAATGTCTATTAAAACTTTTAAGCCGGCCACCCCTTCCCGCAGACACATGACTGTCTCTGGCTTCGACGGCATCGACAAGCACGCCAAGCCTGAAGCCAGCCTGACTGAGGTTCTGAAGAAGAACGCTGGTCGCAACAGCTACGGCCGCATCACCGTCCGCCATCGCGGCGGCGGCGAGAAGCGCAAGTACCGCATCATCGACTTCAAGCGCGACAAGGTGGATATGGAAGCCACCGTCCTGCGCCTGGAGTACGATCCCAACCGCAGCGCCAACATCGCCCTGGTTCAGTACGAGGACGGCGAGAAGCGCTACATCATCGCTCCTGTCGGCCTGACCGCCGGTGACAAGGTTCTGTCCTCTGCCGCCGCCGACATCAAGCCCGGCAACTGCCTGCCCATCGCCAACATCCCCGTGGGTACTGTTATCCACAACATCGAGATGCATCCCGGCAAGGGCGCTCAGCTGGTCCGTTCCGCTGGTGCTTATGCCCAGCTGATGGCCAAGGAAGGCGATGACGCCCAGATCCGTATGCCCTCCGGCGAAGTGCGCATCATCCGCACCAACTGCAAGGCCTGCATCGGTCAGGTGGGCAATCTGGAGCACGAGAACGTTCAGATCGGTAAGGCCGGTCGTAAGCGCCACATGGGTTGGCGTCCCACCGTTCGCGGTTCCGTCATGAACCCCTGCGACCACCCCCACGGCGGTGGTGAGGGCAAGTCCCCCGTCGGCCGTCCCGGCCCTGTCACTCCCTGGGGCAAGCCCGCTCTGGGTTACAAGACCCGCAAGAAGAAGAACCCCACTGACAAGTTCATTGTCAAGCGTCGCAACGTGAAGTAAAGGAGGCAAGAGAATATGAGCAGATCTATCAAAAAAGGCCCGTATGTTGCCCCTGAGCTGCTGAAGCGGGTGAATGAAATGAACAAGACCGGCGAGAAGACCGTGCTGAAGACCTGGAGCCGCAGCTCCACCATCTTCCCCGCCTTCGTCGGCCACACCATCGCTGTCCACGACGGTCGCCGTCATGTGCCTGTCTATGTCCAGGAGGACATGGTCGGTCACAAGCTGGGTGAGTTCGCTCCCACCCGCACCTTCCGTGGCCACGCCAAGAAAGCTTAAAGGAGGATGCCGAGACAATGGAAGCTAAAGCATATCTGAGATACGTCCGCATCTCTCCCCGCAAGGTCCAGATCGTCTGCGACCTGATCCGCGGCAAGGATGTCAAGACCGCTATGGCCATCCTGATGCAGACCCCCAAGGCCGCGTCCGAGCCCCTGATGAAGCTCCTGAAGAGCGCTTGCGCCAACGCGGAGAACAACTTCAGCATGGACGCTGACAAGCTGGTGGTCAGCCAGGTGTTTGCCACCCCCGGCCCCATTCTGAAGCGCATGATGCCCCGCGCTCAGGGCCGTGCCTATCGCATCAACAAGAGAACTTCTCACGTGACGCTGGCCGTCGCTGAGAAAGACTAAAAGGGAGGAGACAGTTTATGGGACAGAAAGTTAATCCCCACGGCATGCGCGTGGGCGTCATCAAAGACTGGGATTCCCGTTGGTATGCCAGCAATGAGAAGGTTGGCGATCTGCTGGTCGAGGACCACAAGATCCGCGTCTACCTGAAGAAGCTCCTCTATGCCGCCGGCGTCTCCAAGATTGAGATCGAGCGCAGCAACGAGGTCGTCACCATCTATCTGCACGTGGCCCGTCCCGGTATCGTCATCGGCAAGGGCGGCGAGCAGGTCGAGGAGTATCGCAAGAACGTTGAGAAGCTGATCGGCGGCAAGACCGTGAAGCTGAACATCGTGGAAGTCCGCAGCCCCGACATGGACGCTCAGCTGGTCGCTGAGAACATCGCTGCTCAGCTGGAGAAGCGTATCTCTCACCGCCGCGCCATGAAGAATGCCATGGGCCGCGCCATGCGCGCCGGCGCCAAGGGCATCAAGTGCAACTGCTCCGGTCGTCTGGGCGGTCGTGAGATCGCCGGCTCCGAGCACTATCACGAGGGCACCATCCCCCTGCAGACCCTGCGCGCCGACATCGACTACGGCTTCGCTGAGGCTGCTACCACCTTCGGCCGCATCGGCGTGAAGGTTTGGATCTACAAGGGCGAGATCCTGACCCAGACCCTGCGCACCACTCCGCGCACTCTGGACACCAGCAAGCCCTATCAGGAGCGTCGTGAGCGTCGCGGTAACCGTCGTGACGGCGACCGCCGCGGTGGTTTCCGCCGCGATGGCCAGAACGGCGGCTTCAATCGCGATCGTCAGAACGGCGGCTTCAACCGCGGTCCCCGCCCCGAGGGCGGCTTCCGTAAGCCCGCCGAAAAGAAGGAAGGAGGCGCACAGTAATGCTTCTGCCTAAGAGAGTTAAGTACCGCAGAGTACACCGTGGCCGCCTGACCGGCAAGGCCATGAGAGGCAACACCGTTTCCTACGGTGAGTTCGGCCTCGTCGCGCTGGAGCCCGCATGGATCACCAGCAACCAGATCGAAGCAGCCCGTATCGCCATGACCCGTTATACCAAGCGTGGCGGTCAGGTCTGGATCAAGATCTTCCCCGATAAGCCCATCACCGAGAAGCCTGCTGAGACCCGTATGGGTTCCGGTAAAGGTTCTCCCGAGTATTGGGTAGCAGTCGTTAAGCCCGGCCGTGTCATGTTTGAGATCGCCGGTGTCCCCGAAGACGTCGCCCGCGAGGCCCTGCGTCTGGCCAGCCACAAGCTGCCCATCAAGACCAAGGTCATCAAGCGCGAGGTCGTCGAGTCCCAGGAAGTAGGTGAATGAGATGAAGGCAACTGAAGCACGTGCAATGACCGTGGAGCAGCTGAATGAAAAGCTGGCTTCCCTGAAGAAGGATCTGTTCTTCCTGCGTATGCAGCATGCGACCAATCAGCTTGACAACCCTCTCAAACTCGCCGAGACCAAGCGTGATATTGCCCGCGTCAAGACCGTTATCCGTGAAAAGGAGGAGAAGTAAAATGGAAGAAAAGAGAACATCCTCCCGCAAGGTTCGTGTAGGTAAGGTCGTGTCCGACAAGATGGATAAGACCGTGGTCGTCGCTATTTCTGACCGCGTCGCCCATCCTCTGTACAAGAAGATCGTTGGCCGCACCTATAAGCTGAAGGCCCACGACGAGAACAATACCTGCGGCGTAGGCGATACCGTAAAGGTGATGGAGACCCGCCCCCTGTCCAAGGACAAGCGTTGGCGCGTGGTCGAGATCGTCGAGAAGGCCAAGTAAGGGAGGTAGCCGAGAATGATTCAGCAAGAGTCTTATCTGAGAGTTGCCGATAATACCGGCGCCAAAGAAATCAAGTGCATCCGCGTTCTGGGCGGCTCCAAGCGCAAGTACGGCAACATCGGCGATGTGATCGTCGCTTCCGTGCGCAAGAGCACTCCCGGCGGTCAGGTGAAGAAGGGCGAGGTCGTCCGCGCCGTTATCGTGCGCAGCGCCAAGGGCGTCCGTCGTGCCGACGGTACCTATGTCCGCTTTGACGACAACGCCGCCGTCCTCATCAAGGACGACAAGAACCCCAGAGGTACCCGTATCTTTGGGCCCGTTGCCCGTGAGCTGCGCGACAAGGATTACATGAAGATCCTGTCCCTGGCTCCCGAAGTTATTTAAGGAGGGGCCTGAGAAATGAATAGTTTGAAGATCAAGAAGAACGACACTGTCGTTATCCTGTCCGGCAAGGACAAGGGCAAGAAGGGCAAGGTCCTCGGCACTGTTCCCAGCGAGCGCAAGGTCGTTGTGGAAGGCTGCAACATGGTCACCTGCCACATCAAGCCCCGCCGTCAGGGCGAAGAGGGCGGCATCATGAAGCGTGAGGCTGCTATCTACGCCAGCAAGGTCCAGGTCGTCTGCCCCAAGTGCGACAAGGCTACCCGCGTCGCCATGGACATCAAGGGCAACAAGAAGGTCCGCGTGTGCAAGCACTGCGGCGCCGAGCTTTAAGAAAGGAGAGTAGAAAATGGCACGTCTGAAAGTTAAATACACTGAAGAAGTGGCTCCCGCTCTCTTCAAGAAGTTCGGTTACAAGTCCACCATGCAGATCCCCAAGATCGACAAGGTCGTCGTGAACGTGGGCTGCGGTGAGGCTCGTGAGAACGCCAAGATCCTCGAGGCCGTCTGCAACGACCTGTCCACCATCACCGGCCAGAAGGCCATCATCACCATCGCCAAGAAGTCCGTCGCGAACTTCAAGCTGCGTGAGGGTATGCCCGTGGGCGCCAAGGTCACGCTGCGCGGCGACAAGATGTGGGAGTTCCTGGATCGTCTGTTCAATGTGGCTCTGCCTCGTGTCCGTGACTTCCGCGGCATCAGCGCCAACGCCTTCGACGGCCGCGGCAACTATGCCCTGGGTATCAAGGAGCAGCTGATCTTCCCCGAGATCGAGTACGATAAGATCGACAAGATCCGCGGTATGGATATCGTCATCTGCACCACCGCCCAGACCGATGAAGAAGCCCGTGAGCTGCTGACGCTGGTCGGCGCTCCCTTTGAACGCTGATTAGGAGGAAACGAAACATGGCAAAGCTGTCTATGAAGCTGAAGCAGAAGGCTCCGGCGAAGTTCTCCACCCGTAAGTACAACCGCTGCAAGATCTGCGGCCGCCCCCACGCCTATCTGCGTGACTACGGCGTGTGCCGTATCTGCTTCCGGACTCTGGCTTACAAGGGCGAGATCCCCGGCGTTCGTAAAGCTTCTTGGTAAGAACCCAGCGTAACAACACAATATCAAAGAGGGAATACCTCTTGATATAAAAGGATGGCGAAAGGTCACTGGTAATTAAACAGAGGGCTTCGGCCCGACGGATCAAATTATCAGTGATACCTCGCTGCCTAAACAGGCAAACGCCTGTAACTCTAAATTAGGAGGAAATTCGTAATGCACATCACTGATCCTGTTGCTGATATGCTGACCCGTATCCGCAACGCAAACAACGCAAAGCATGAGACCGTTGACGTCCCCGCTTCCAACATGAAGAAGAGCATCGCTCAGATCCTGCTGGACGAGGGCTACATCAAGGCCTTCCAGATCGTGGAGGACGGCACTCAGGGCATCATCCGCATCACCCTGAAGTACAACGCCGGCAAGGAGAAGGTCATCTCCGGCCTGCGCCGCGTCTCCAAGCCTGGTCTGCGCGTGTACGTGGGCGCCGATGAGCTGCCCCAGGTGCTGCGCGGTCTCGGTATCGCAATCGTGTCCACGTCCAAGGGCGTCATGACCGACAAGGCTGCTCGCGCGGCTCACGTCGGCGGCGAAGTCCTGGCATTCATTTGGTAAGGAGGGTATTGAACAATGTCGAGAATTGGTAGAATGCCCATTACCGTCCCCGCCGGTGTTGAGATCAACGTGGCGGAGAACAACGTTGTCACCGTCAAGGGCCCCAAGGGCACTCTGACCCAGGCCCTGCGCCCCGAGATGATCATCGAGCAGGAAGGCAACGTCATCCATGTTAAGCGCCCCTCTGACGACAAGATGCATGTGGCAATGCACGGCATGACCCGCGCTCTGCTGCACAACATGGTCGTCGGCGTCAGCGAAGGTTTCAAGAAGACGCTGGAGATCAACGGCGTCGGCTATCGTGCCGCCAAGGAAGGCAACGAGCTGGTCATGAACCTGGGCTACTCTCACCCCGTGAAGATGGCCGAGATCGAGGGTATCACCATTGAGGTCCCCTCCCAGAACCAGATCGTCATTTCCGGCCCCGATAAGCAGAAGGTGGGCCAGTTCGCCGCCAACGTGCGCGAGAAGCGTCCCCCCGAGCCTTATAAGGGCAAGGGCATCAAGTATGCCGATGAAACCATCCGCCGCAAGGTGGGTAAGACTGGCGCTAAGAAGTAAGGAGGTGTGCCGTAAATGATTAAGAGACCCAATACAAACGCCCAGCGTTTGAAGCGTCATAAGAGAGTCCGCTCCAAGGTGTTCGGCACTACCGAGCGTCCCCGTCTGAACGTGTTCCGCAGCGAGAAGAATATCTACGCTCAGGTCATCGACGATGTTGCCGGCAACACGCTGGTGGCTGCCTCCTCTCTGGATAAGGAGATCGAGGGCAACGGCGGCAACAAGACTGCTGCCCGTGCCGTTGGCAAGCTGGTGGCTGAGCGCTGCAAGGCCAAGGGCATCGACAAGGTCGTGTTCGACCGCGGCGGTTACCTGTATCACGGCCGTGTGGCCGAGCTGGCTGAAGGCGCCCGCGAGGGCGGCCTGGAATTCTAAGGAAGGAGGACTTATCAATGGCTAGATTTGAAAGAGAGCAGAGCGAGTACATTGAAAAAGTAGTCGCTACCAACCGCGTATCCAAGACCGTTAAGGGCGGTCGTGTCATGAAGTTCTCCGCCCTGATGGTCGTCGGCGACGGCAAGGGCAAGGTCGGTTACGGTCTGGGCAAGGCCGCCGAGGTTCCCGAAGCGATCCGCAAGGGCATCGAGGACGCCAAGAAGAACATGATCACCGTGTCCCTGTCCGGCAGCACCATCCCCCACGAGATCACCGGCGAGGCCGGCGCAGGCCGCGTGCTGATGAAGCCCGCCGCTCCCGGTACCGGCGTGATCGCCGGCGGCCCCGTGCGTATCATCATGGAAGCTGCCGGTATCAAGGATATCCGTACCAAGTGCCTGCGTTCCAACACCGCTGTGAACGTGGTCGCCGCCACCTTTGAGGGCCTGAAGGCTCTGCGTACCCCGGAAGAGGTCGCCCGCACCCGCGGCAAGAGCGTGGACGAGATCGTAGGTTAAGGAGGCAGTGAACAATGGCTAAGAATCTGAACATCAAGCTGGTCAAGAGCCTGAACGGCAGACTGCAGAAGCACATCGCCACTGCCAATTCCCTGGGCCTGCGCAAGATCGGTGATATCACCGTTCAGCCCGACAACGATCAGACCCGCGGCAAGATCGCCAAGATCGGCTATCTGCTGCAGGTCACCGAAGAGAACTAAGGAGGTGCGAGAGAATGAAACTGAACGAACTGTCTCCCGCAGCCGGCTCCGTTAAGGAAGCTTACCGCAAGGGTCGCGGCAGCGGCTCCGGTAACGGCAAGACCGCTGGCCGTGGTCACAAGGGTCAGAAGGCCCGCTCCGGCGGCGGTACCCGCATCGGCTTTGAAGGCGGCCAGATGCCTCTGGCACGCCGCATCCCCAAGCGCGGTTTCAACAACATTTTTGCGAAGCCCTATGAAATCATCAACCTGAGCGCCCTCAACAAGTTTGAGGACGGCGAGATCGTCACCGCTGAAGCCCTCCTTGCCAAGGGTATCCTGAGCAAGTGCGAGTACGGCTACAAGGTCCTGGGTAACGGCAAAGTTACCAAGAAGGTGACCGTGCAGGCCGCTGCTTTCTCCCAGGCTGCTAAGGAAGCGATCGAAGCAGCCGGTGGAAAGGCAGAGGTGATCTGACGTGATCCAGACGATCAAAAAAGCGTGGGCCATCCCCGAGCTGCGTAAGAAGATCGTGTTCACGGCGCTGATTCTGCTGATCTTCCGCATCGGTAATGCGATCCCCGTACCCTATGTGGACGTTGAGCTGATGGAAACGTATATCGACCAGATGAGCACCACCGTGCTGGGTCTGTATAACGTGATGTCCGGCGGCGCGTTCGCGCAGGCGACCGTCTTTGCTCTGGGCGTGCAGCCCTACATCAACAGCTCCATCATCATCCAGCTGTTGACCATCGGTATTCCCGCCCTGCAGCGTATGGCGCAGGAGGGCGGCGAAGAGGGCAAGAAGAAGATCCAGTCCATCACCCGTTACGCTACCGTGGCCATTGCCATCCTGCAGGGCCTTGGCTACTACCTGCTGATGAAGAACAACAGCATCCTGACCAATACCGGCATCTGGCCCGCACTGGTCATCATCGCTTCCTTCATTGCCGGCTCCTCCTTCGTTATGTGGATGGGCGAGCAGGTCACCGAGTTCGGTATCGGCAATGGTATCTCTATCATCCTGTTCGCCGGCATTCTGTCCCGCGTCCCCACCATGGTGAACGGCGGCATCAGCTATGTCATCGCGGATCCCACCAAGTGGTGGGCCGTGGCGCTGGTGGTTGTGGGTATGCTGGCGCTGATCGTTTTGATCACCTGGGTCAACGGCGCCGAGCGCCGCATCCCTGTCCAGTATGCCAAGCGTCAGGTGGGCCGCAGGATGTACGGCGGCCAGGCATCCACCCTTCCCATGAAGGTGAACATGTCCGGCGTTCTGCCCATCATCTTCGCCCAGTCCATTGCCATGATCCCTTCCACCGTCGCCGCTTTCCTGAAGCAGCCTGAGGAAGGTACCTTCTGGTATGGATTCCTGAAGGCCATCGACACGTCTTCCGTGATCTACATGATCTTCTACTTCCTGATGATCATTGCTTTCAGCTACTTCTATGCAACCATCCAGTTCAACCCCATTGAGATCTCCAACAACTTGAAGAAGAACGGCGGCTTCATCCCCGGCTTCCGCCCCGGTAAGCCCACGTCCGACTTCATCCGGAAGGTCCTCAACAAGGTGACCCTGTTTGGCGCCGTGTATCTGGGCATCGTGGCCATCCTGCCCCTCATCATCGGCAAGGTCGTCAACCAGTCCAGTCTGTCCATCGGCGGCACCTCCGTCATCATCGTGGTGGGCGTTGCTCTGGAGACCGTACAGGCATTGGAATCCCAGATGCTGATGCGTCAGTATAAGGGCTTCCTGGAATAAGAGGTGTCACAATGAAACTGATCCTTTTAGGCGCTCCTGGTGCCGGTAAGGGCACACAGGCAGACATTATCAAGAAGGTGCTGGGGATCCCTACGATCTCCACCGGAAACATCCTGCGTGCCGCCGTCAAAAATGGCACTCCCACCGGCCTGAAGGCCAAGGAGTACATGGATGCCGGCAAGCTGGTGCCCGATGAAGTCATCATTGGCATCATCAATGAGCGCTTGCAGGAGGCTGACTGCGCCAACGGCTACATTCTGGACGGCGTGCCCCGCACGATCGCACAGGCCGAAGCCATGGAGCAGGCAGGTATCAGATTCGACGCCGTGGTGGCGCTGGAGGTGCCCGACGAGAAGATCGTTGAGCGCATGGGCGGCCGCCGTGTCTGCGAAAACTGCGGCGCCAGTTATCATGTCGTCAACATCCCTCCCAAAAAGGAAGGCGTGTGCGATGTGTGCGGCGGTGCGTTGAAGCAGCGCAAGGATGATGACCCCGAGACGGTCAGAGACCGTCTGGCGGTTTATCATAAAGAGACAGAGCCTCTCAAGGGTTTCTACGAGGCCCGGGGGATTCTGAAAACTGTGGACGACTATCCCACTGTGGAGGAGACGACACAGGCGATCTTGAAGGTTTTGGGGTGCTGAGCGTATGATTACCCTGAAATCCGAGCACGAGATCGAACTGATGCGCCGGGCGGGAAAAATTACCGCGGCTGCCCGTGCCCTGGCACGGGAAATGGTAAAACCCGGCGTAACAACCCAACAAATTGACAAGGCAGTGTATCACTTTATCAAGTCTCAGGGTGCGGTTCCCTCATTCCTGAACTACAACGGCTATCCCGCCAGTGTGTGCGTCAGCGTCAACGACGAGATCATCCACGGCATCCCCGGCAAGCGGGTGCTGCGCGAGGGCGATATCGTCAGCGTGGACGTAGGCGCCTACATCGGCGGCTTCCATGGCGACTGCGCCGGCACCTACCCCTGCGGGCAGGTGTCCGACGAGGCTCTGGATCTGATCCGCGTGACCCAGCAGTCCTTCTTCGAGGGCATCAAGTACGCGCGGGAGGGCTATCGCCTCAGCGATATCTCCCATGCCGTTCAGGAATATGCCGAGAGCCACGGCTACAGCATCGTCCGGGAGTATGTCGGTCACGGCATCGGCCGCCGGATGCATGAAAGCCCCGAGGTGCCCAACTTCGGCAACCCCGGCCATGGTCCCCGGCTGCTGCGGGGCATGACCATTGCGGTAGAACCCATGGTCAACGCCGGCAGCGCCGCCATCCGCCAGATGTCCGACGGCTGGACCGTCAAGACGGCGGACGGCAAAAACGCCGCCCATTATGAGAACACCATTCTGATCACTGACGGCGATCCGGAGCTTCTGACGGACGCCTCCGATTCCCTGGTGTAACGCCTATGGACATTGCCAAATCCAACATCGTAAGATCAATCGCCGGCAGGGATGCGGGAAGCTACTTCTTCGTACTTGCGACGGAGGAGGACTTCCTCCTGCTGGCGGATGGGAAGCGCAGGCGTCTGGAGTCGCCCAAGCGCAAGCGGACGCGCCATGTGCAGTTCGTGTGCGAAAGTGACAGCGCCGTCGCTGAAAAGATCAGAAGCAGCGAAAAAATCACAAATAGTGAGCTTCGTAGAGCCATCGCCGCATATGTCGGCGGTAATCAAGACCAGGAGGGATAGAAACTTGGCAAAATCCGACATGATCGAAGTGGAGGGCGTCGTCGTCGAGTCGCTGCCCAACACCACATTCCAGGTAGACATTGGAAATGGACACACCATCCTAGCGCATATTTCCGGAAAGCTCAGAATGAACTTCATCAGGATTCTGCCCGGTGACAAGGTGACAGTGGAAATGTCTCCTTACGATCTGACCCGTGGCCGGATTACCTGGCGTAGTAAGTAGGAGGTTTATCAAAATGAAAGTAAGACCGTCCGTGAAGCCCATGTGCGAGAAGTGCAAAGTGATCCGCCGCAAAGGCCGTGTCATGGTCATCTGCGAGAATCCCAAGCACAAGCAGCGTCAGGGCTAACTAGAAAAGTGGAGGTGCTTTAAGAGTATGGCACGTATTGCCGGTATTGACCTGCCCAAGGATAAGCGAATCGAGATCGGTTTGACCTATATCTACGGTATTGGCAGAAAGAGCGCCCAGGACATCCTGGCGCAGACTGGTATCAACCCCGACACCCGCGTGAAGGATCTGACCGAGGCCGACGAAGCCAAGCTTCGTGAAGCCATCGACCAGAGCTATGTGGTGGAGGGTGACCTGCGCCGTCAGGTGGCGCTGGACATCAAGCGTCTGACTGAGATCGGCTGCTATCGCGGTATGCGTCATCGCCGCGGCCTGCCCGTTCGCGGCCAGCGCAGCAAGACCAATGCACGTACCCGCAAGGGTCCCAAGAAGACCATCGCTAACAAGAAGAAGTAAAGGAGGGAAGAGTAGATTATGGCAGCTAATGTAAAAGGCAAGAAGGTTATCCGCCGTCGCCGCGAAAAGAAGAACATTGAAAAAGGCCAGGTCCATATCCGTTCTTCCTTCAACAACACCATGGTGACCGTCACTGACTCTCAGGGCAACGCCCTGAGCTGGGCCTCCTCCGGCGGCCTGGGTTTCCGTGGCAGCAAGAAGTCCACTCCCTTCGCCGCACAGAGCGCCGCTGAGACCGCCGCCAAGGCCGCCATGGAGCACGGCCTGAAGACCGTCGAGGTCTTCGTCAAGGGCCCCGGTCAGGGTCGTGAGGCCGCTATCCGCGCGCTGCAGGCCGTGGGTCTGGAAGTGACCATGATCAAGGACGTCACTCCCATTCCTCACAACGGCTGCCGCCCGCCCAAGCGTCGTCGTGTGTAATCGGAATAAGGAGGATCATTAGAATATGGCTAAGAATATGCAGCCTATCGCCAAGCGCTGCAAGGCGCTGGGTATCTCTCCTGCCGTTATGGGTTACTCCAAGAAGGAGACCAAGCGCAACCCCGGCGGTCAGATGAGAAAGAAAAAGAGCGAATATGCCATCCAGCTGAACGAGAAGCAGAAGGTGAAGTTCGTCTATGGTATTCTGGAAAAGCAGTTCCATGCATACTATGAGAAGGCTTCCGCCATGCCCGGCAAGACCGGCGAGAACCTGCTGACGCTGGTGGAGCGCCGTCTGGACAACGTGGTGTATCGTCTGGGCTTTGCCATGACCCGCCGCGAGGCCCGTCAGCTGGTCAGCCACGCTCACTTCACCGTCAACGGCCAGAAGGTCAACATTCCTTCCTATCTGGTTCGCGTGGGTGATGTGATCGAGGTGAAGGAAGGCAGCCGCAGCGCCGCCTGCTTCAAGCGCCTGACCGCAGAGGATGCTCCCATGGTCAACGTACCCCAGTGGCTCCAGCGCGACAAGAACGCGCTGAAGGGTACTGTACTGCAGATGCCCGCTCGTGAGGACATTGATATGCCCATCGAGGAGCACCTCATCGTCGAGTTGTACTCCAAGTAATCGGGGAACTGACCCTCACAACGAAGCAACCACGAATGTACGGGACTACCCGTATCGCCACATGAATTTGAAGGAGGGTACTGCATGATCGAAATTGAGAAGCCTCAGATCGAGTGTGTTGAGACACCTGGTGATGCTTCCTATGGCAAATATGTGATCGAACCCCTGGAGCGCGGCTACGGTACGACGTTGGGCAATGCGCTGCGCCGCATCATGCTTTCTTCTCTGCCCGGCACGGCGGCCACCAGTATCAAGATCGCTGGCGTGCAGCACGAGTTTTCCACCATTCCCGGTGTGAAAGAGGACGTGACAGAGATCGTTTTGAACATCAAGAAGCTGCTGACCAAGCTGCACTGCGAGGGCACCAAGACCGTCTTTATCGAGGCGGTGGGCCCCTGTGTTGTGACAGCCGGCGATATCAAGAACGACGGTGAGGTGGAAGTCCTCAACCCCGAGCTTCAGATCGCCACTCTGGATGTGGGCGCCACCCTCAGCATGGAGATCACCCTGAGCCACGGCCGGGGCTACGTCTCCGCTGATAAGAACAAGGCCCTGCGTCCCGCCGCTATCGGCGTGATCCCCATTGACTCCATTTATACCCCTGTGTATAAGGTCAACTACACCGTGGAGAATACCCGCGTGGGCGCGTCCAGCGATTATGATAAGCTGACGTTGGAGGTGTGGACCGATTCCACCATCTCTGCCCGCGACGCGGTGTCTCTGGGCGCCAAGATCCTGTGCGACCACTTCGTGCTGTTCACCGACCTGTCCGACACGCTGGGCGACAAGTCCACCGTGGTGGAGAAGGCCACCGATCAGCGGGACAAGGTGCTGGAGCTGACCATCGAGGAGCTGGATCTCAGCGTCCGCAGCTTCAACTGCCTCAAGCGCGCCAATATCAATACCGTCGAGGACTTGATCTCCAAGACCGAGGACGAGATGATGAAGGTGCGCAATCTGGGACGCAAGTCTCTGGAGGAAGTCATCAACAAGCTGGCTATGATGGGCCTGTCCCTGGCCAGCGAGGAAAACAACTAACATCCTATCAAGGAGGAAACGTAACATGCCCGGAACTCGTAAGCTCGGTAAGACTACCGATCAGCGTATGGCGATGCTCCGTCAGCAGGTCACCGATCTTCTGGAAAACGGCCGTATGGAGACCACCATTACCCGTTGCAAGGAGATCAAGCCCATGGCTGAAAAGATGATTACCCTGGGCAAGAAGGGTGATCTGGCTGCCTATCGTCAGGCACTGAGCTTCATCACCAAAAGGTCTGTTGCCATGAAGCTGTTCAAGGAGATCGCTCCTGAATATGCTGATCGCAACGGTGGTTATACCCGCATCATCCGCACCGGCATCCGCCGCGGCGATGCTGCCGAGACCGCTATCATCGAGCTGGTGAAGTAAGTCGATCTTCTCAATCGAAAAAGCCCTTTGCTATGGCTCAGCCGCCATAGCAAAGGGCTTTTTTATGTTACGGTGCAGGAGTGTTTCGCGCCCCGGCGCCGCTGCCGCTCATCTTTTCAACGGTAGAACCAAATCGGTTGTTCGCTATGGGCATCAGCGGCAGCGGCGCTGGAGAAGAGACGATTCTTTTAACGGCGCGAAAAAGGAAATTCCGCGTGAACGTGTGGCAAGCAGCCACGAATCCGCACAATACATAGCGCGCCGGGAGGTGAAGGAACCGGAGGTTCCTTCCGGTGTTTTTGCCTACTTTTGCCACTGTTGGCAAAAGTAGGTCGCCCCGAAGGGCGAAACATCCCCCTCGTCGTTGCCAAAGCGGCAGGGGATGTGCTATACTGGTCATGTAAACTTCAAGTTGCGGCAGATTTGGCGAAAAAATCGAAACGCAACTTCAACTTGCTGGACAATGCCGCCGCTGTATGGCATACTTTGTATAAGAAATGAGGGATAGACGATGTGTTATGGTGCGATCCTGGCGAAGGGCGAGACGACCTACACGCATCTGGATAAGGTTTTCACAGCGCTGGGGAATATTCAGGAGAACTATAACTGGCTGATCACCGACTGCGAGTGCAATGTGGATATTCCGGAGCTGCAGTACAACTACTGCTGGATGAGCGGCAGCGAGCTGATGGCGTTGCAGCGGGAGTACCATGACCCCCAGTGGATATGGGCCGTGCTGTCCGCCTTTGATAAGACTGTCACAGAGGAGCAGGTGCTGGAATACCCGCTGCCCAACGCCCGGGATAACAATGCACTGTGGCGGCTGCCGATCGAGGTACAGAACCCGCTGGCACGGTTTGAGATCGTGCCATTTGATAGCAGCTATACACTGCTGATCAGCCGGGAGAAAGAGATCGTTGACCGGTTCAGGGCGTATTTCCCATTGAGCGAGGATCTGGAAGCGTGGTGTCGATAAAGGAGGGAAACGACGATGGCGAGCATCAAATGCAAGGCCTGCGGGCGGCGGTACAGCTATCATGAGAGCGACCTGTGCCCCCACTGCGGTGCATATAACCGTCCGTCCAGCCGTATGCGGGTGGATTTCGACAAGGACGGCAACGCGGAGCTGCTGAACGAACGGCAGTTTTTGCAGCAGAGCGCGGCGGGGCGGAAGCGGAAGGATTGCTATGAGCAGAAGGAATGTCACGAGGATGCCGCCCGTCAGGTGCGTATCCCCGGATTGGATAACCAGCAGCTGACGGAGCAGCTGAAGCGGTTCAGCGGTTACTTCCGCAGAAATCAGGACGGCGAGATGTCGGACGGCGAAAAGACGCTGCTGCTGGTGGCGGCCATCGTGTTCATCTTCATCACAATTATCGCGAGTTAAAAGGAGAAGATCATGGCAAACATCAAATGTAAGTCCTGCGGCAAGCGGTACAGCTATCACGAGAGTGACCTGTGCCCCCATTGCGGCGCGTATAACCGTCCGTCCAGCCGCATGCGGGTGGACTTCGACAGGGACGGCAACGCGGAGCTGCTGAACGAGCAGCAGTTCCAGCGGCAGAGCGCCGCCAACCGGCAGCGGAAGGATTGCTATGAACATGAGGTCGCCCACGAAAGCGACGGGCCGACCGTCCGCGGCGGGGTGCTGACCACCAGAAAGCTTGTCAGGCTGGCCGTGGGGCTGGTGGCGGTGTTTATCGTGGTGACCGGACTGATCGGCGCGATCGGGGCACATACGTCTGAGGGAAGTCACGATGTTCCGGTACGGGTCGAGGAGCCTGCTCAGGAGATCAGCGACGACTATGTATTTTACTACGCACCGGGTGAGCAGTTTGTGCTGGATGACCAGCCGGTGTGGGTGGATTCCGTCGGCATCGACGAAGAGCAGCAGCTGCTGGCGACGGTGCATTGGGAGAAGGAGCCGACCTGGACGCCGGAGCTGTATGTCCGGTATGAGGATGGCAGGGAGTTGCTTACCTACACTTGGTACGAGAACAACATGGGAGACAGCAGCTGGCAATACGGCTACTCCGACGACGGCTTCGGCTGGGAGAATGTGACGGAGGCCTATCTGTCCTTCTACGGATATGTCACACAGAATGAAATGTATTACGAGGCACGGGTGGACATTACGGACGTGTTTCAAAACGTGACTGGTGAATAAAGAAACAGGGCAGGGGAGAACCCCTGTCCTGTTCTGTTTGCCTGCACCTTCCGCATATACTGTGGGGAGGTGATGGGATGAAGCGGAGGATCTGCACGTTGCTGACGACGCTGCTGTTGCTGGCGGCCTGCGCCGGCGCGTCGCTGCCGGAAAGAGCCGCAGCCGCCGACAGTCCGGCGGAGGTGGAGGATATCAAATATGTGGCCCTGACCTTCGACGACGGCCCGTCGCCCCGCTGCACGCCCCAGCTGCTGGACGGTCTGAAGGAGCGGGGCGTTCACGCCACCTTCTTCGTGGTGGGCTGTCAGGTGGTGAAGGACCCGGATATCGTGACGCGCATGGCCGCCGAGGGCCATCAGGTGGGCAACCATTCCTACGACCATAAGGCGCTGGATCAGCTGTCCGCTCAGGAGGCGGCGCAGGACATGCGGAAGAATGACCAGCTGCTGCAGGAGCTTCTGGGAGAGGGGGACTATTGGGTGCGGCCGCCCTACGGCCTGCTGTCCGAGGAGGAGAGCAGCGCCCTGACAGTACCCATCATCAACTGGTCGGTGGATACGGAGGACTGGAAGAGCAAGGACGCGGGGAAGATACTGGACATCATTTATCGGGACACCGGGGATGGGGATATCATCCTGCTGCATGACCGGTATCTCAATTCCGTTTCGGCGGCTTTGCAGGCGGTGGATCATTTGCAGCAGCAGGGCTACCGGTTCGTGACGGTGGCGGAGCTGCTTGCCCTGCGGGGCATCCAGCCGGAGGGCGGCGCGACCTATCGACAGGCAAAATAAAAGTATCCCGATGCTATGCATCGGGATACTTTGGTAACAGATACGATTTACAGACCGGCAGCGATCATGCAGTTGAGAACCAGCGTCAGAACGACAAACACAGCGCCCAGCCACTTGGTACCCTTGGCCAGCTTGGCGTCCAGAGAACGGGCCTTGCTCTTGGCCATATAGGAATCAGCAATACCGCCGATGGTGCCGGACAGGCCCTGGCTCTTACCGGACTGGAACAGCACGACCAGGATCAGCGCCAAAGCAGAGATCAGCTGCAGAATGGTAACAAAGAGAATCATAACGGAACACCCTCCAAAACTATTTCATGCCTGTCCAAACGACAGACATACCTATCACAGTAAAATTTATACTACCACAGTCAAGGCCAAAAAGCAAGCAAAAAATGAAAAATTATTTTAGAACAAATGTTGCAAACTGGAATGATGTATGGTATACTAAGAGTGATCGTATAGGCACCGATGGGAAAAGGAGTGGCATATGGCGCAGATGACCAAAATGCAGCAGAAGATCTATGATTATATTGCGCGGACACTGGTGGAGCAGGGCTATCCGCCCTCTGTCCGTGAGATCGGCGCCGCCGTGGGACTGAAGTCCCCGTCCACGGTGCATTTTCACCTGAAGCATATGGAGGAGCTGGGCGTGATCAAAAAGTCGGGCCGTAAGGGCCGCACCATCACGCTGACAAAACCGCTCTCCGCCCCGCAGGCCGCTGTCACGGCGGAGCCTGCCATGGAGGAGGTCGAGCCTCCGGCGGGCCGCGTGCCCATTGTGGGCACGGTGGCGGCAGGTACGCCCATTCTGGCGCAGGAATGTATTGAGGATTACCTGACCTTCGACACCGGCGGGCGGGACGGCGAGTATTTCGCCCTGCGTGTGCGGGGTGAGTCCATGCTGAACGCCGGTATTCTGCCGGGAGACCTTGTGGTGGTGCACCAGCAGCACGAGGCCCACAACGGCGAGATCATCGTGGCGCTGATTGAGGATGAGGCTACGGTGAAGCGCCTGAAGCGCAAGGACGGTCAGGTGTGGCTGATGCCGGAAAACGATGCGTACAGCCCCATTGACGGGCGCAACGCCTCCATTCTGGGCAAGGTCAGCGCCGTGATCCGGACGTATTAAGAACAATTATAAAAAAACTGAGTCGGCTTTAGCCGTGTGCCGATAAGACAGTAATTTGAGAAAACTACAAAATCGGCATCTGT
>CAVBAZ010000321.1:0-12167 GCA_963593515.1 Bacteroidaceae bacterium | reverse complement strand
CTTTTCTTCAAAATTTTCTTGCATCACCTACTTGACTTCATACCATTGGACTTTGCCGTTATTATGCCATACATTCCGCCATTTGAAAAGCATATTTTTCTCCGGCGGCACATAGGCTGTGGCATATCAACAAACGAGGTGGACATCATATGGACAATAATTTCAACCGCGTGCAGCTGTGCGGCACGGTGGACAGCGTCCCGGAGCTGAGCCACGTCAACCACGGGGTATCCTTTTACAAATTCACGCTGGCGGTGGAGCGGCTCAGCGGCCTTGCGGACAAGCTGACGGTGATCGTCTCCGCGCCGCAGCTAGAGATCGCCGCAGTTCAGGCGGGCGACACGGTAACGGTGCGGGGCCAGCTGCGCTCCTTCAACAACAAAAGCGGTCAGGGCAGCCGTCTGGTGATCTCCGTATTCGCCCATGTTCTGGAAAAGGGCGGAGACGCACCCTTCAACGTGATCCAGCTGTCGGGCGTGCTGTGCAAGCCGCCGGTGCTGCGGCGGACGCCGCTGGGCCGGGAGATCAGCGACATCATTCTGGCGGTGAACCGCCGCTACGGCCGTGCGGATTATCTTCCCTGCATCGCATGGGGCGCGGTGGCCCAGCAGGTGGCAGCCATGACCACCGGCGACCGCCTGACCATTGAGGGCCGGGTGCAGAGCCGTACATACACCAAGGTGGAGAACGGCGTCTCCACCGAACGCACCGCCTATGAGGTGTCCATCATGCGGCCCGCCCTGCTGGAGGAGTTTCTGTTCTGACTTGACGTGTCCCCTCCCCCGCCGTATAATGGCGGGAGGAAAGGGGGCGGCCCATGTGGATAAGTGCGAGAGCTGCGTGTTTTACAGCTATGACGAGGACTATGACGACTACATCTGCGAGATGGATCTGGACGAGGACGAGATGGTACGTTTTCTCTCCAACCAGAGCAGCCAATGCCCCTACTGGCGTCCGGGTGACGAGTATCTGACAGCAAGGAAACAGTAAAGAAGCTGGCGCAAAATCTTGCGATTTTGCTGCCAATGGGGATTGCGGATAACGCAAAGAACTCTTGCCATGTCATTGCGAAGGCGGCAAAGCCGCCTGTGGCAATCCGTTTCTCCTTTTGCGGGTGCGATAATACGGATTCCCACGCCAGTGTGTGCACTGGCTCGGAATGACAGCGCAAGGGCGGGCAGAGTCGTCCGCCCCTACAAAGCACTCCCAACATAACTGCATATCAAACACACCGCCCGACGGTTCCACATAGAATGGAACGCGGGCGGTGTACTGTTTTCGTCGCCGCCGCGTAATCTGCTCTTCTCAGGAGGTTTGCCATGGCAACCATTACCAATCAGGCGGCTTTGTCCTATAACGGCATCACCACCCTCTCCAACATCGCGGTAGGCGAGCTGGTGGAGGTTCTGACCGTTACCAAGACGGCGGCCGACACCACCTATACCCCCGGCGGCACCAAGACCTACGCCATTTCGCTGGTGAACTCCGGCACGACGGCCTTCACCGGCCTGACCATCACCGACACGCTGGGCAGCTATACCTTCAACAACGGCACGCTGTATCCCCTGACGTATGTGACCGGGTCTCTCCTGTACTACGTCAACGGCATCTTGCAGGCCACTCCCGCCATTGCCGACACCGCGCCTTTGACGGTGACGGGTCTGTCGGTGCCCGCCGGCGGCAGCGCCATGCTGGTGTACTCCGCCACCGTCAACGAGTTCGCGCCCCTGGGCGTGGAGGACAGCATCGTCAACACCGTCTCCGTCACCGGCGGCGGTCTGGCCGCGGCGGTCACCGCCACAGAGACCATCAACGCCTCCACCGACCCGCAGCTGTCCATCAGCAAGAGCATCTGCCCGTCCACCATCGCCGAGAACGGCACACTGACCTATACGCTGACGCTGCAGAACCGAGGCAACACCGCCGCCGACGCGGGGGATGACCTGGTCATCACCGACACCTTCGATCCCATCCTCAAGGATCTGTCGGTCAGCTTCAACGGCACGGTGTGGACGGAGGGTGTCCACTACACCTACGACACGGCCACCGGCGCGTTCGCCACGGTGACGGGCGCACTGACGGTGCCTGCCGCCACCTACACGCAGGATGCCGCCACCGGCATCTACACGGTGGATCCCGGCGTTTCCAATCTGGTCATCACCGGCACGCTGTAACGAAACAGGGAGACGGCAAAAGCCGTCTCCCTATTGCTATTCCTCCGGATATCTGTCGATTTTGAGCTGTATGACCTTTTTATTCTCAACCTCTGCGGCATAGGGTGCTGTATCCACATAGATATCCTCCGCTGTCAGCAGCGCCGAATACAGCTGCCGGGCATACGGCTGCGCCAGAGGGATATTTTCCAAGCCATCCAGCGCATCGTTTATCGCCCCGCACAGCACAGCACAGCATACATCTTTTGGTAATCTGCCATCTTCCGCCCCTCTTTCGTCTATCCATAGCCTAATAGTAGCACGCATAGCCTATATTGACAAGTCTTTTCGGCTATCCTAAAGAAAAATAGCCGGAGGGGTGCGTATGGATACCATCAGCGCGGTGAAAAACCGCATTTTGCAGCTATGCGGCGAACGGAATATCAGCGTCAATAAGCTGGCCACAATCAGCGCCCTGCCGCCCTCCAGCGTGAAAAACATCCTGTACGGGAAAAGCCAGAATCCCAAGCTGCTGACCATCAAGCTGCTGTGCGACGGGTTGGGCATCACACTGGGCGAGTTCTTTTCCACACCGGAGTTTGACGCACTGGAGCAGGAAATTCAATAGCAAAAATGACCGTCCTTGCGGACGGTCATTTTTTATACTCTTTACCGCTTGCCCAGCTGATAGAAGGCCACGGCGCTGGCGGCGGCCACGTTCAGGCTGTCCACCCCGTGGGCCATGGGGATGCGCACCGTATAGTCGCAGTGGGCAATGGTTCCGGCGGCAAGGCCGTCCCCCTCCGTGCCCAGCACCACGGCCAGCTTCTCCTCCGAGAGCAGGCGGGGATCGTCGATGGACAGGGAATCGTCCCGCAGGGCCATGGCGGCGGTCTTGAAGCCCAGCTGCCGCAGCAGCGCCATGCCGCCCTCCGGCCACGAGGCGTCCTCCGGAAAGTACGTCCACGGAACTTGGAACACCGTGCCCATGCTGACGCGGACGGCGCGGCGGTACAGGGGGTCGCTGCCCTGTGTACTCAGCAGCACGGCGTCCATGTTCAGCGCGGCGGCGCTGCGGAAGATGGCCCCGATGTTGGTGGGGTTCATGACGTTTTCCAGCACCGCCACGCGGCGGGCGTTGGCGCAGACCTGCTCCACCGTAGGCAGCTGCGGGCGGCGCATGGCGCACAGCATGCCGCGGGTCAGCTTGAAGCCCGTCAGCTGCTCCAGCACCTCCAGCGGTGCGGCGTACACCGGGATATCCGCCGGACACCGCGCCAGCAGTTCCAATGCCTTGCCCTCCACATGCTTGCGCTCCATCAGGAAGGACACCGGCACGCAGCCCGCGTCCAGCGCCCGGCCGATCACCAGCGGGCTTTCCGCGATGAACAGGGCGTTGGCCGGGTCGGCCCGGTTCACCAGCTGATTCTCCGTCAAGCGGGCGTAGACGTCCAGCTCCGGGGCATTAAAATCCGTGATCTCGCGCAGGTCCATAGCGGTCATTTCCTCTCATTATTTCTCGTGAACGATCAGCTCCGTCACATCGGGACGGGAATAGTGGCCGCAGGGATCGAACTCCATGCGGGCACGGGCGGCCTGATCCGGGTCGATGTCAGCGTAGATGATGGTCTCGCAGTCCCACACCGGCTCGGTCACATAGTGGCCGTAGGGGTCGATGATGGCGCTGCCGCCGTTGCAGGGCGCTTTGGGCAGGCGGGCGATCTCATCGGCGGCGGGGCCGTGGTAGTTGGTGGGGTACATATCCTTGGTGAAGTACTGGTTCACATGGAACACGAAGCACTTGCCCTCGATGGCGATGTGCTTGATGGTGTCGTGCCATTCGGGGTTATTGTTGGTGTTGGGGCACAGATACAGGCTGACGCCCTTCTGATACAGGGCCACGCGGGCCAGCGGCATATAGTTCTCCCAGCAGATCAGGGCACCCATGGTGCCCCAGGGGGAGTCCACCGTGGGGAAGTAGTCCTTGTCGGCGTCGCCCCAGATGATGCGCTCCGCGCCGGTGGGCTTCAGCTTCCGGTGGTTGCACAGCAGCTTGCCGTCCGGCCCGAAGATCATGTTGGCACAGTAGAGCGTGCCGTTATTGCGGCCACGCTCCGTATAGCCGATGGAGACGTAAGCGCCCGCCTCTTTCGCCGCCGCACCGATGCGGTCGGTGTCCTCGCTGGGGCAGAGGACGGCGTTGTCATAGTAAATTTTCCAGTCATCCCGACATTCCTCGGTGCGGCTGCCCACGGTGAAGCCGTAGGTCAGGCCGTAGGGATAGCAGGGGATCAGGGACTCGGGGAACACGATCAGCTCCGCGCCGTTCTCTCCGGCCTCGCGGATCTGGGCGCACACCTTGTCGATGGTGGCGTCCTTGTTGAACATCACCGGGGTGGCCTGTACCAGCGCCACGCGCAGCTTCTTTTGCAGGTCTTTCATAGGGGATGCCCTCCTCTTCTTGATTGTGTCACTATGGTAGCAGAAACGGCGTCGTTTGTAAATCGTCTTTTGCAGACAATTCCGCCTCATAACGAACAAGGTCGTGAAACGTGAGTTTCACGACCTTGTTTTTATCGGTAGTAATAGGCCAGCAGCAGATCCACCACCGTGCCGTAATTCTGCACACCGTCGGCCACGCCGTTGGACTTGAGGAATCCGTCGTACACCTTGGTGGCGGCGGTGTTCACCAGCCCGTGGAACTGCACCCAGTAGGCACTGTTCTGCCGCAGGTCGGAGCGCACCGTGTCCGGCAGACTGTCCCGGATGGTCTGCCACGCTTCCGGATCCGTCCGGTATAGGGCGTTGCCCAGATGGACATAGCCCATCAGATAGCCGGAATAGCGGTAGGCGGCGCTGTTGCCCTCGGAGGTAGCCGCCATGATGGCCACGAAGTTGCACTCCTGCTCGGTGGCGATACCCTGCTGATGGGCCAACTCATGACAGATGTTGGCGGGCAGATAGGCGGCAGGGCTTTCATCGTTGAGGTTGGCCTCGCCGGTAAAGGGAAAGTAAAAGCCGCTGAAATCCAGATAGCTCATGCCCCGTGAGGACACGAAGGCCTTCGGCATCGTCCGGGGCTTGCTGAGACAGTCGAACTCCGCCACGATGCCGTCATAGGCGGTCATGGCGTCATCGAATATCTCCTGCCGTGACACGGCGAAGCAGCCGTTTTCGTCCCGCTCCACCTGCGGCGCAAGCTCGGCCAGTTCATCGGCAAAGCGCTGCGTCAGCGCCGTCAGCTCCTCCACCGTGCCGCCACGTGCCGTCAGGCCGGACTTATCCTGAAAGCTGTCAGCTCCGTAGAACACGCCCCACAGCAGACAGAAGCCCGCGTAGACGCTCAGTCCCACGCACAGCACTGTCAGCCCCATGCGGACGGCACGCTGCCCTTTCCGTGGCCGGGCGATCAGACACCGCACCTGCCACGCCAGATAGAAAACAGCGGCGAAGATGCCCGATAAAATCAGCACCTCTGCCACGGAGACAGAGGTGAGCCCGCACAGCCGCCCCAGCGCCTGCTCCAGCGGCAGGATGACGCGGCCGCACAGCCAGTTCATAGCGCTCCGGCAGGTACGCAGGGGGAAGAACAGGGCGAAAAACGCTGCCAGTCCCGCCAGCCACCACAGCTGGGCGCGATAGCGCCGCAAAAAGGCCTTCATCCCAGCTGCTTGCCGGTGAAGTACATCACCGTGTGTCCGGTGGTGATCAGCTTCCCGGTATCGTCACGGATCTCGGAATCGCAGAAGACCAGCTTGCCGCCCGCCTTCTGTACCCGTCCGGTGGCGATCAGCCTGCCGGAGGTAGGCCCGGCGTTGACACAGTCGATGGTGCCGCTGACAGTAACGCAGGCCTCCATCCGCGTGGTCAGGATGGCCATGCCGCAGGCCACGTCCGACAACGTGAACAGGATGCCGCCGTGGGGGATGCCCCAGCGGTTCAGCGTCTCGGGGTGGATCACCACCTCCACCTGCGCCCAGCCGTCATCCACGGCCACGATCTTCACATGGTTGTGCACGTCAAAGGGCTCGCTGTCCAGGGCCAGATTTAATAATTGCTGTTTTCTTTCGTCTGTCATACTATCATCACTCCGCTGCTTTTAATAACTGTTTCGTATACTCCGCTTTCGGGTGGTCGTACACCTCATCCACGGCGCCCTGCTCCACGATGCGGCCGTCCTTCATCACAAGGCACCGGTCGCAGATCTCATACACCACGTTCAGATCGTGGGAGATGAACAGGTAGGAAATGCCGAACTCCCGCCGCAGTCGGGCGATCAGCTGCAATATCTGGGCCTGAATGGTCACATCCAGCGCCGACACCGCCTCGTCCGCTATGATAAGGCCCGGCTTCTGGATCAGCGCCGCGCCGATGCACACCCGCTGCTTCTGTCCGCCGGACAGCTCATGGGGATAGCGGCCATAGTACTCCTCGTCCAGTCCCACCAGCGACATGGTGTCCCGGACGCGGCTCTCGATACCGGCCTTGTCGTACTTGCCGTAGATATGCAGCGGCTCCGCCAGCGTCTGGGCCACGGTGAAGGAGGGGTTCAGGCTGCCCGCCGGATCCTGAAAAACCATCTGGGGCCGCTTGGTATGGTGGATCACCGTGCCGGTGATGTCGCTCTCCATACCAAGCACGGCACGGGCCAGCGTGGATTTGCCGCTGCCGCTCTCCCCCACCAGTCCCAGTATCTCGCCCCGGTACAGGGTAAAGCTGACGTCGTGGAGCACCTGATGGCGCTGCTTGCGCAGACCTGTGCCGCTGCGGTACCACACGTTCAGGTCATTGACTTCCAATACGGTCTCTAGCATAGCTTCTTCCTCGTGGGGATGGCGGCAATGAGCCGCTGTGTGTATGGGGCCTGCGGGTCGTAGAACACCTGCTGCGTGTCGCCGGTCTCTACGATCAGGCCCTTCTCCATCACCGCCACGCGGGTGCACAGCTTGCGCACCACGTTCAGGTTGTGGGAGATGAACAGGATGGACATGCCCATTTCCCGGTTCAGCCGCCGCAGCAGCTCCAGGATCTGGGCCTGAATGGTCACGTCCAGCGCGGTGGTAGGCTCGTCCGCCAGCAGCAGCTTGGGCCGGGAGATGATGGCCGCCGCGATCATGGCCCGCTGGAGCATGCCGCCGGACATCTGGTGGGGGTACTTGTCATAGACGGCCTCGGCGTCAGGAAGATCCACGTCCCGCAGGGCCTGCAAGGCCCGCTCCCGCCGCTCCTGCGCCGAGAGCTTGGTATGAACGCGAAGTGCTTCCTCCACCTGCGGGCCGATGCGCATGACGGGGTTCATGGCGCTCATGGGCTCCTGAAACACCACCGAAATGGCGCAGCCCTGCCGCTTGCGCATCTGGGCCGCGTCCAGCGCCAGCAGGTCCTTGCCGTCCAGCAGCACCTGTCCGGATACGTCCGCCTTCCGGCGGGGCATCAGGCCGGATACCACCATGGCGGTCACGGTCTTGCCGCTGCCGCTCTCGCCTACCAATCCCATAATCTCGCCGTCAGCCACCGTCAGGTCGATACCCCGGACAGCCTCATGGTCGGCGTCGTGAAAGTGAACATGGAGGTCTTTGATCTCCAGCATGGTCACGCGCCTCCCTTCCGCAGGCCCTCGCCCATCATGCTGACGCCCAGGATCAGCAGCACGATCACAAGGCCGGTACACAACACGTACCACGGGGCCTTTATCATATAGTTCTGGGACTCGGACAGCATATAGCCCAGCGACACGTCGGGCGGCGCCACGCCGATGCCCAGATAGCTCATGCTGGCCTCCGCCAGCACGGCGTTGTTAAACCCGATGACCAGCGCCGGCAGCACCACGCCCCGCGTATTGGGCAGGATGTGCCGGAACATGATCCGCAGATGGGAGGCTCCCATCAACCGGGCGGATTTGACATAACTCATGGCCCGCTGCCGCGCAAACTCCGCGCGCACCACACGGGCAAAGCTGGGAATGAAGGCCACGCCCAGCGCCAAAATCACATTGTATTTGCCGAAGCCCAGCATGGCGATGAACACCAGCGCCAGCAGGATATTGGGAAAGGCGGTCAGCGCGTCGTTGATGCGCATGAGCACCTCGTCCACCACGCCGCCGAAGTAACCGGTGAACGCGCCGATCAGCGTACCCACCACGCCGCCGATGCACACGGTGCACAGCGAGATGAAGAACGTGGTGCCCACGCCCACCATCACGCGGCTGAAGATGTCCCGCCCGAAGTTGTCGGTGCCGAACAGGTGCCGCAGAGACGGCGCCAGAAATTTTTCGCTTCCCACGATGGCCGTGGGGTCGCAGGGCGTCCATACATAGCCCACCAGCGCCATCACCGCCATCACGGCGGCGATCACAACGCCGATGCGGAAGGAGACGCTTTTTCTGTTTCGCAGCATCCTCGTCCCCTCCTTATTGCAGCCGCAGCCGGGGATCCAGCTGCTGGTTGATGATATCCGCCAGACAGTTCACCAGCACCACCCACAGCGCAAGGATCACCACGATGGCCTGCACCACGGGGAAATCCCGGTTGGAGATGGAGCTCAGCAGCAAACGGCCCAGACCGGAGATGGCAAAGACCTGCTCAATAATAACGCTGCCCGCCACGATATCCGCCACCGTCATGGCGAGGAACGCCACCGTAGGCACCACGGCGTTGCGCAGCACATGGCGGTACAGGGCGGCACGGGGCGAGTTGCCCCGGCTGTACGCCGTGCGGACGTAGTCCTTCTCCAGCTCACCGGCGATGGAGCTTTTCAGCATCTTCACCGTCATGGCAATGCGGGGCAGGGCGATGGCGATGGCGGGATAGAGCAGATATCCCACGCTGCGCCAGAAGCCCTGCGACGGTGCGACGAACGTACCGGGGTTGAACCAGTGCAGCACAAGGCCGCACAGCAGCGTCAGCAGGATGCCGGTGAAGAACGGCGGCACCGCCATCACCACCTGCCCGAACACCGTCAGGGCACGATCCAGCCGCCCGCCCTGATGGGAGGCGGCAAACAGCCCCACCGGCAGCGATACCACCACGATCATCACAAAGGCGATACCCGTCAGCAGGGCGGTAACGCCCAGCTTGCCGTTCAGCAGCTGCGATACCGGCATGGAGTAGATGTAGGAGGTGCCGAAATCCCCCTGCACCGCGTGAAGCACCCACTCGAAATAGCGGGTGAAGAACGGCCGGTCCAGTCCCAGCTCCGCACGCATGGCGGCCACCGCCTCAGCGGTGGCGTCGCTGCCCAGCAGCTTGGTGGTGGGGTCACCGGGGATGATCTGGAAGGCCAGAAACGCGAAGAAAGAGACGATGACCATGGTCAAAAGCATCATTCCGATCTTCTTCACGATGTTCTTCATGGTCATCATCTCTTTCTGTTGGTTGTGTGGGGACGGGTATCTGCGCTTTCGTAGGGCGGCATGACCACATGCCGCCGCACGTTTCGCGCAGAAATTCTCATTTATCGCGGCGGGGTGTAGTCACCCCGCCCTACGCTTTTACTCCGCATAGGAAATGGTGCTCAGATCCTGGGCGTAGATGGGATAGAACGTGTACCCTGTCAGGTCGCTGCGGATGGCCACCAGATCGGCCATATCCTGCAAATACAGGTTGGCGGCAGTCTCGGTCAGCATGGTCTCCATCTGCTGATAGACGGCGGTCTGCTCGGCATCGTCGGTGCAGGCGCGGGCCTTGGCGTACAGCGCGTCGTAGGCAGGGTTATTGTAGTTAATGAAGTTCTTGCCGTTGTCGGAGACGAAGCGCTCCAGCATGGCGCGGGCGGTGGTGTTCTTGGCATCAAGGCCGGTGATGGTGGCGTCGAACTGGCGGCCCACATACACGTCGTTATACCATGTGGTGGCGTCCACCGGCTGCACGGTCGCCCGGATGCCGATGGCGGCCAGCTGCTGCACCACCACCTCGGCGGTGTCCATGTGGGGCTGATAGTTGGAGGACACGGCGATGGTCATATCAAAGCCGTCGGGGTAACCGGCCTCCGCCAGCAGCGCCTTGCCCTTGGCAGGGTCGTAAGTGTAATAGTCCGCCAGTTCCGGCAGGAAGTACTTGCCCAGCTTGGGATAGATGCTGCTGCCCACGGGGGTGCCGTGGCCGTCAGCCATGATGTCCATGATCTCCTGCCGGTTGATGGCATAGCTCATGGCCTGCCGCACCTTCTCGTTGTCGAAGGGGGCCTTTGCGTTGTTGAGATACACCGCCTGCACCAGATTCATGGTGCCCTCCAGCACGGTGAAATCGTCGCCCAGCTGGGCGGTCTGGGCGCTGGTCAGATGGGCGCACAGATCCACACTGCCGCCCTTCAGCGCCATCATCAGCGCGGTGGGATCCTCATAGATCTGATAGGTCACCTTGCTGACGCCAGCGGGCGTGCCCCAATAGTCGTCAAAACGCTCCAGCACGATGTTCTCCTGGGGAGAACGGGACACCAGCTTGAAGGGGCCGGTGCCGGGGATAAAGCCCGCCTGCGGGTCGCTGCCCTCGGGAATGATGGCCGCCGACAGGAAGTTGATCAGCTCCAGATCGGGCTGCTCCAGCCGGAAGGTCACCGTCTTTTCGTCCACGGCTTTCAGATCCTGAATAGCAGAAAACGCCGACACCAGGGCGGAGTCCCCCGAGTTGTCAGCGCAGCGGTTCATGGAATAGACCACATCCGCCGCGGTCACGCTCTCGCCATTGTGGAACTTCACGCCCTCACGCAATGTGAAGGTGTAGACAAGTCCGTCCTCCGAGATAACGTAGCGTTCAGCCACAGCGGGGATCAATTCACCATCGGGGCTGATCTTCATCAGTCCCTCATAGATGTTGAATAAGACCTCTCTGGTTCCTGCCGCCGCTGCCGCGTGGGGGTCAAGACTGTCTTCCAGGTCCTGAGCGATGGCCACAACGATCTCGTTGTTGGCTTTCCGCTCATTTTGCAAGCCGTTACTTCCTTCGTCGCCCTGGTTGCTGCCGCCTCCGCATCCGCAGAGTACAGCGCCGACCATTACCAGCGACAGGAAAAGAGATACCAGTTTCTTCATGTTCTTCTCCTTTTCTCCCCGCGTCCTTCCGCGGGGACAGAAATAATGGTTTCCATATTCAATTGTCAATATGGTATGAGTCCCGTAAAAATGCAGGCTCAAAGGGCAGTGTACCACACTTTTCCCCGTATGACAAGAAGGAATTTTGTGATATCGGCGGTTTGTTGGGTGCTTCGTCCCCTCGGGGACGAGGTACTTTTGGCCGATCACGCTGTGTAAATACAGCGGATGCTACGGCAGCATAGCTGCCGAGATCGGATGCTAAAAATATGCCACCGGCATATTTTCTTAACGCACCGACGGCAAAAGTAGGCAAAAACGCCATTTGAAACCGCAGGTTTCAAAACTTCCTGCACGCTATATCCCTTACAAATTTGTTACCTTTTACCGCGCGTTCACAGAACACGGTTGATATCGCGGCGTGTGACAAATTGACTTTCTTCTTGCGCCGCTGCCGCTCACGGGATCAACGGTAGACGCTGAAGCGTTGTTCGTTGTTGGCATCAGCGGCAGCGGCGCTGATGTAAAGGCGATCCTTTTACGAAACGAAAACGGAAGTATTGCGTAAACGTGCGGTACACAGTCATAGTCCTGTACGCAGTATAGCGCGCAAGGAAGTGAAGAAACCATCGGTTTCTTCCGGCTCTTTTGCCCACTTTTCCAGTCGGGGTGTTAAGAAAACATGCCGGTGGCATGTTTTTAACCCCGATCTCGGCGGCTATGCCGCCGTAGCATCCAGCTGGTTTTGCACCGCACGGCTAAAGTGGGCCGCCGGAGGCCGTTCTCGCCCCGCAGGGCGAAACCATCTTTTCACTGGTACATGGAACACAAAAAAGGACGGCCCCGTGGCCGTCCTTTTATCCCGTTATTCCGATTCTTCCTCTGATTTCTCCTCCGGTTCCCCCTCCGCATTTCCGGCGGCGCGGGATTGCCGCAGGGCTTCCTTCCGCTCTACATAGGCGCTGGCCTCGGTGGGCATGCCCCGC
>CAVBAZ010000320.1:0-6704 GCA_963593515.1 Bacteroidaceae bacterium | reverse complement strand
GTACCAGGATCCATACGCTCAGCACCAGCAGCGCGCCGCCCCACAGATAAGGGACAAAGCGGTTGGTCAGCGGCGTAGAGCCCATGCCCTTGAACTCAACAATACTGGGGATCATCGCCAGATAGCCGATGGAGAATATCATCAGCACGATACCGGGGATGATATCCTGTTTATACTTTTCGTTTCTCAAAGTGTATTGCTCCCTTCCTATTTCAATTTAGTTCAGATCCAGCAGCCGTCCCTCGCTGTCAAAAGACAGAGGATGGGGCTGTTCCAGAATCTCCATGTCATCCCGGCCACGCACCTGCTCCAGCAGCGCCTCGGACACCATGATGGTCTCCAGAGAAAGTGTATTTTTCAGGTACACCACGCGGATGTGCGCCCTGTCCACCTGAGTCAGGGTCTTCAGCGCCGCCTGGATGGCCAGTTTATCGTCCTCCAGCACCATTGGGATCTTGCCTACGCACAACACCGTGGAGGTCAGCATATTGAAGTAGGCCGCGTTGGTATCCAGCTTTTCAAAGGCCCGCTTGGTCGTAGTATCCGCCATGCCCAGACCGATGAAATTGCCGTGCGTCTGTTCCGACAGATCCAGCACCACCACCCGCTGCTTCTGGATACCTCCGGTGGCATAAGGGGTGCCGAAGGTTCCGGTCACATTGGGATCCATGCCGCTTCCGGAAAAGTTCTTTCCGATCTCGCCCACGATCAACACATCCGTTTCCGGCAGCAGGATGCGGGGCAAACGGCTCTTGGCATAGCGCAGCAGCTCTGGCTCCCGGTCGAAGATCTCCTCCGCCGGGATCACCTCAATGCGGCATGTCTGGTCGAATTCATTTTCAATGGGCACCACGCCGAAGATCACATTGCAGTTGTCGAACACGACCTTCGCGTACAGCGGCAGACGCTCGCCCATCTTGCCAAAGCCGGCCCTGTGCAGGGAATCCGCTCCGGCCCGCTTGCCCATGCCAATCGCCATCATCTTTACCAGACCGGATTCATAGGGGCCGCGGAAGGCGGTGTGGGCCTTGATGCGGCCCACGCCGATCACGGCGTCGGCCTCGTGGGCAAACTTGTCCATGCGTACCTCGTCGCCGTCCGGAAGCTGTCCCACCCGGACAGTTTCCATGCTGGAGAAAATGGGGCAGCCGCAGTAATCCTCCGTGATGCCATAGCCCTCCAGCAGGGCCTTCTGGCCCGCGTCGGTGGCGCCGCCGTGACTGCCCATAGCGGGAATAATGTAGGGTTCGCCGCCCTGCGCCCGGACAAAGGCCGCCAGCTCCTTCAGGATCAGGGGCATGTTGGCGATCTGGCGGCTGCTGCCGGTCAGCACCACCCGCATTCCGGGCCGGATGCGAGCCTTCAGCTTTTCGTCATTCAGCTTTTCCCGCAGAACCGCCGCTACATCAGAGATGCCGTCACGGTCGAACCGCTGCCGCACGCGGCACATCCCGGGAATGGGTACATCCTCCAAAACCTTTCGGAGCCCCGATTGTTCTTTGATTTCCGTAAGCGATCAGTTCCTTTCCTTGTTTTTCTTCGGCGCGGACAGCACCTGCGCCAGACGCACGGCGCATGCGGCCTCCGGCAGCAGCGTGGCCTCCATGGTCTTTTCCGTGATATGCAGCAGCGGGTTCACCGGGAATCCGACAAACCGGCCCCGCAGCAGCAGATACAGGCCCTGATTCCCGGTTCGCAGGGAATATTCTCCCGGCAGCTGCTCCAGCAGCGCTCTGGCCGCCGGCGGCGCGTCCGTTTCATCATCAGATGTCCGGCGCAGCTCCTGAAACATCACGCTGTCGTTGGCAACGTGCAGTAACAGGCCGTTGAACATGGCGTTCAGGCCGTCCTTTCTGACCGGGAAAGTCACATCCGCCATTTTCAGGCAGAAGCCGCCTTTATGGGCTGTCACCAGCTCACGGCTCAGAAAAGCCTTACCCGTATCACCGACCATGAGACCGGCCTCCTGAAACTCCCGGGCGGTAAAGCCCTCCTTGGGAAGATAGGTGAAATCGCTCATTCCCCGGCATACGTTCTCCCGGAGAAGGCCCTCCCGCGCGGCGCGTTTATATCTGGCGGTCAACGGACGGATCAGCGCCAGATAGGCCGCCAGCGCGGCCGCCACCAAGCCGTACAGCAGACCGCCGCGGCCCTTGACGAAGATCAGGAAGCCCAACGCCAGCACGGCCAGAAAGTAGATCAGATTGGCCAGCAGCACCATCAGGCGCGCTTTTTTCAGCTTGGCGACGGTTTCTTTCATGCGTTACACCTCAGCCCATTCTTTCCCGGCCCAGCGGGGATGGTCGTATACCTTCTTGTCCGCCACATAGGGCCACTTTTTGCCGTCGCACACAGCCAGGCAGCCCTCCACGCACATGGTGGCCATTTTGATGACCGCCTCGCGGGTCTGAGCGGCGCTGTGGGGACTGACGATCACGTTGGGGCAATGCAGGATCTCGTCATCCGTGCGGGTGGGCTCGTTCCAGAACACGTCCAGCCCCGCACCGGCGATCTCGCCCGCCTTCAGCGCCGCGCACAGATCCGGCTCGTTGACCAGACCGCCGCGGCCGCAGTTGATCAGCAGCGCCGTGGGCTTCATGGCCTTCAGCTCGGCCATGGCGATGGTGTTGTTGGTAACGCCCTCGATCAGCGGCATCTGCACCACCACCACATCGGCGGCGCGCAGGGCCTCGAACTTGTCGTCATATTTTTCCACGCCCAGCTCGGCCATCTGCTCCTTCGTCAGGAAGGTATCGTAGGCGATGACCTTCATGTCCAGTCCCTGGCACAGATGGGCCACGATCTTGCCGATGGTGCCCAGGCCCACCAGCAGGCAGACCTTCCGCTCGACCTCAAAGGCCTTGTGGGCGTCACGGATCTTCCAGTTGCCCTTACGCTGCTCCACATCGCCCTCTACCAGATTCTTCGACAGGGCCAACATCAGCGTGACAACATGCTCGGCCACGCTGCGGTTGTTGGCGCCGGGAGTGATGACCACCGGGATGCCCAGCCGCGTGGCGGCCTCCACATCCACGGAGTCGTAGCCGATGCCCGTGCGTCCGATGACCTTCAGCGCGGGGCTGGCCAGCATAGATGCCTCGTCGATGGCGCCCTTGTCCGCCACGCGGACGATCAGCGCGTCGGTGTCCTTCAGCTGCTCCAGATAGTGGTGAGGATTGGCGTCATGCGCCACAAAAATGTCGGCCTTGCCCTCCAGCAGCTCCATGCCCTCCTGGCAGACCGCTTCCGTCATAGTAACCTTCATATGTCCTCCTTCACGCTTCCGCGTCCGCGGCTTTCCGTTTCGCGTTGGCCATGCGGATGCCGTAATCCATGGCGTTGATCAGGCTCAGCTCGTTGGCGTGTCCGTCTCCGGCATGGCCGAAGCCGGTACCGTGATCCACACTGGCGCGGATGATGGGCAGGCCCAGCGTTACGTTGACGCCAGCCACGGCGTCCCAGTGCCCCTCGGCCTTGTTGTACACAAAGCCCTTGACCTTCAGGGGGATGTGGCCCTGGTCGTGATACATGACCACCACGATATCGTACCAGCCACCGATGGCCTTAGAGAACACCGTGTCCGGCGGCGTGGGCTTCTTCTCGGGAATGTTGATACCCTCTGCCAGCGCAGCATCGATGGCGGGTTGGATCTCCTGGATTTCCTCGGTGCCGAACATGCCGTTTTCGCCGCAGTGGGGGTTCAGACCGGCCACGCCGATCTTGGGATGCTCGATGCCGATGGCTTTGCACCCGGCATCGGCGATGCGGATCACATCCAGCACCCGCTCCTTCTTCACCAGGTTGCAGGCCTGACGCAGAGAGACATGTGTGGAAACGTGAACCACACGCAGATCCTCGTGGGCCAGCATCATAGTATACTTGGAGGTATGGGTGTAATCGGCGTAGATCTCCGTATGGCCGCTGTAGTGATGGCCGGCCATGTTGATGGCCTCCTTGCTCAGCGCGTTGGTGATGGTGGCGTCGATCTGCCCCTCCATGGCCAGCTGGATGACCGTTCTGACATACTGGAAGGCCGCCTCGCCGCCCAGCGCCGTCGCGCCGAGGCCGAAGGGAGCGGGATGTGCGGGGTCTCCGGGGATATCCTGGGGCTTCACGAGCCCCAGGTCGTATACGTCGATGGTGCCGTAGGCAAAGGCCGCCTCGCTGACCGAGGTGATCCGGTGTACCTTCATGTCGATGCCGGAAACGGCCTTCGCCGCCTGTGCGGCGTACTCCATGCAGCTGACGTCGCCGACCACCAGCGGACGGCAGCGTTCATAGACCGCCCGGTCAGCCAGAGCTTTTACCGTGATCTCCGGGCCGTTTCCGAAGGGATCGCCCATGGAAATGCCCAAAATCGGAAGCTGATTCATCTCCGTATCCTCCTTAGCACATGCCCTTGTCCTTGTTTTCCTGCAGTACCTTCTCCAGGGCTTCCAGGCCCTCCTGGGGCAGCTGGTTGAAGGGAGCGCGGCACTTGCCCACATTGTAGCCCAGCATAGCGACCGCCGTCTTGACCACCGTATTGGGGTTGCCGTACTTGAATACGGCGCGGAAGCTGGCGATAGAATCCTGCGCGGCCTGAGCCTCGTCCAGCTTACCCCCCTTGAACAGTTCATAGATGCTGGAGAGGACCTTGGGATATACGTTGGAGCAGCCAGCGATGCCACCCACGCCACCCTCCTTCAGGGCGGGCAAGATCAGGGAATCGTTGCCGGACAGCACGGAGAAATCCAGATCCTTTGTCAGCTGGATATACGCCTTCAGATTCTCCCAGTCGCCACTGGAGTCCTTGGCACCCTTGATAACCTCCACATCCTTGGCCAGCCGGTACACGGTCTCCGGCAGCAGCTTATTGCCGGTACGCGCCGGGATGTTGTACAGCACGATTGGTGTGTCCACATGCGCGGCGACCGTGCTGTAGTGGTCATACAGCTCCTGCTGGGAGGCTACGGCAAAGCTGGGGGTAATGATGGACAGGATGTCCGCGCCCAGACGCTCCGCCTCACGGCTGAGAGTGATGGTGTCGCGGGTGCTGATGCAGCCGGTACCGGCATAAACGGGAACCCGGCCCTTCACCTGGTCGATGGTAGCCTCCAGCACGCTGATCTTCTCCTCCATGCTGAGGATGTAGCCCTCGCCGTTGGTGCCAAAGGGAAAGATGCCGTGCACGCCCCCGGCGATGAGCCGCTCGATCTGGCGGCGCAGCTCGTCCAGGTTCACGCTCTCATCGGCGTTCATCGGGGTCAGGATCGGCGTAATAATACCCTTGATCGGTACACATTTCATAATCATATCCTCCATCACAATATCATTTAGTTTCAGCGATTTACATGATCTCCAAATAGATATTTCTGGCATCCTCCGGCGTTACCGTCCGCATGTTGTTCACCAGCAGACGCTTCACCTGCATACCGGCCTTTACCAGCCCGTCCAGATCCTCCTGAGGAACATTGAACTCGGAAAGGCTGGTGGGGATATCCAGGTGCCGGACGATCTGTCCCATGCGCTCCACCACCCAAGCGCTCTTTTCCGCCTCGGTCGTGCAGGTCTTTTCACCGTGTACGATGCGGTCATAGGCTGCGGCCAGCTTGCTGCGGATCACCGACTCGTTGAACTTCATGACCGGCACCAGCAAAATGGCGTTGGAAACGCCGTGGGCGATGTGATACTTGCCGCCCAGCGGATAGCTCAGGGCGTGCACGGCGGTGGTGCCGGAGCAGGTGATGGCGACACCGGCGTAGAACGCGGCGATCTGCATCCGGTTCTTCGCCTCCATGGCGTCCGGATCGTCGCAGGCCGTTTCGATATTGTTCATGATCAGATCGAACGCCTCCAGAGCAAAGATGTCGCTGAAGGGGTTGGCCTTGTTGCTGGTAAAGCACTCGATGGCGTGGGCCATGGCGTCAATGCCGGTGGCCGCGGCGATCTTACGGGGCAGCTTACGGATCATCTCCGCGTCCAACACCACATAATCCGGCACCATGCTGTTGTTGACAATACCGATCTTCAGCTCCTGCTCCGGGACGGCCACAATGGCATTGGGGGTCGCCTCCGAGCCGGTTCCGGCGGTGGTGGGGATCAGGCAGGTTTTTACCGTTTTGACCGCCAGCGTAGGATCGTCCAGCAGATCCTTCACTGTATAGTGCTCCGTAGCCAGCAGGCTCGCCAGCTTGGCGGTATCCATGGCGCTTCCGCCGCCTACCGCCACGATGAAATCCGCACCGGATGCCTTGAACTCATCCACCAGCTTCTGCACCTGCATATAGGTGGGCTCCGGCGGAAGATCGGAGATAATGATCGTCTCCTTGCCGGCCTCCTGCAGCTTTGCCAGCGGCAGCTCCACCAGCCCTGTACTCAGGATCCCACGGTCTGTGAAAATAGCCACCTTTTTGGCATCCTTCACGATGGTTTTCAGATTTTCCAGTGCGTCCTTGCCGCTGTAAACGGTGCGCGGCATGGTCATGCTGTATTTTTCCAGTGACATATCAAAATACCTCCCGAAGCATAAATTGTATCGTTCTAGCAGCGCCCGGCCACTTTTGCCAACAGACCGTTTTACAGGGTCAGCAGCAGCTTGTCGCTGCCGAAGCCGCCGGATTTGGTGATGACCTGATAGGTGCCGCCGTCCTTCTCCAGGGCGGAGAGCACCATGCCGTCGGCCAGCTCCCGCTGCGGCATCAGCTCCGTGCAGTGGATGGCCG
>CAVBAZ010000319.1:0-3813 GCA_963593515.1 Bacteroidaceae bacterium | reverse complement strand
ACGCAGACCAAGTCCGGCAGCAAACCCGGAAGCAAGCCCGCCAGCGGTGGGCGCTATTATGGCGGCGTCAACACAGTCAACACCTTTGCCGACAGCAGACGTTCCGAGCAGCAGTCCGGCAGTGCTTCTCGTCAGACTGAGCCTCGGGCAGTCGGTACGGAACCGGCTGCACAGCCGGCGTCCGCAGCGGCAGACCGCAGCTTTGTCATGCCCGGTACGCGCCGCCCTGTGAGCCACGTTCCCGGTGAGCAGAAGATCGCGCCCCCCGATACCGCAGGAAAAGCTGGCCATACCGTCAGCCGCAGCAGTCATGTGCAGGCAGGCGCACAGCAGCATACCGCTTCTGCTGCCCAGCAGCATACGGCTACTTCTGCTTTTGAGAGCCGATACAGCAGGAATACCGGCCCCGCCCGTTCCACCGTGGCGGGAAAAACCGTGCGGCCGGCTCCCGCGTCCGCCAATACTCCGACCAAGGTGCCGCGCTCCGGCACGATACCGCAGGAACGGAGTGCCGCCCCCTCTGCTGTGTCCACCGGACAGCGCAGCGGGGTTCGTCCCGATACCGCAGGAATGAGCCACAGCACCCGCAGGCCGACCGTCAGCCCCACGAAGAATACCCAAGGTGCGCCTAAGCAGACGCCGCACATCCCCACGCCGGTGAAACAGCCCACCGTATCGGGCCGGTCTGTCCCGAAGGATGCTAAGAGCAGCAAGCGGGCTGGCAAGAAGAAGGACGATAGGTGAATGAAGGAAGGCTGCCATTCGGCAGCGACGACAGTACCGCGGATGTGAGGATACCCCATAAAAACCGCCTGTCCTACCATTGAACCAATGTTTTTTCATTGCCGTGCAAGTGAGGCGCCTGCGGATAAGCCGGGAGATCACGGCAGAAAAAAGGAGAGATTGCGATACAGCAATCTCTCCCGCTTTCGACATGATGGTTGTTCCGTTAGCTTGGACAGGGGGTGCGTCAGCCCTTATGACCGCCGCACCGCCTGCAGTCGAACGCCTGCCGGATCTTTTTCAGGGGGGTATCGTATTCCGTTTTGGTCTTTTTAAGGCATCTCCGGTTCTGGAGTAAGGCGCACGGCGAAGTCCTGCGCTACAGCACCCTCCGGCAGCAGCTTCGCCATGAGGACGAGCCGCTGGTTGCCGGTATTGTACTCATCGTACTTCCGGCAGCAGGTGGAAAGAGTCAGCACGGTGTCCTCCTCGCCGAAGGATACACCGTCAAATTCCAGCCAGTTCTTCTTTGCCACCTGCTCAAAGAAGTTTGTCAGCTCCTCACCTGTGGGGTCGGGAGCGATGTAATCAAAGTCAATATCCGTGATGAAGCAGGCCGTGATCTGGAAGACCATGTCCTCTCCCTTCACCGAGAGGTAGACATACGGGTTCTCCTTCACATAGTCCGCATCCATATACCGATGGAGCTTCGTGAGCTTGGGACCATCCGGGTCACAGTTGCTGGCGGAGTGTCCGAAGATGACGGTATTCCTGTCCAGCTTGCTCCGGCTGCTCAAACGGTTGTCACAGTGGGCGTAGTAGCAGCCCCATTCGCTGTAGTTCCCGTTCTCGTCCTTTTGCAGGTAGTAAGCGTTGTCCTTCGCCTGCACCACGGGATCGTCCACCTCGGCACCGGGCATATACAGCCACGCCACGGTATCAGAGTTGTTCTTCCTTGCGTCCTTCAGCTCCTTTTGCCGGTCCACGGTGGGGATGATCTCGCCAGTGGGCTGTGGCTCGGTCGCTTCGGGTATGCTGGGATATTCCTCTTTCTGATGGCAAGCGGTGGCACTGATCGCCGTCCCCATCAGCATAATGGCGACGAAGGTGCAAAGCAGAAATCGAGTGATCTTTTTCATAGTGTTTTCTCCTGCCGCGTGGGATGGCGGCATGGCTCATGGGTTGTGAATGGCGTACAGAGTTTCCTGTGGCGAAAAGGAAACAGCGCGGAGGCCGGTGTTGTTGACCGTCCGCCGCGCTGTCCTTTGCCTGTTGTGGAATTATGCCAGCGTATGGATGATCTGGCAGTTGCTTGATTTACTCAGCCATGGCCCTCCAGAGGAAGGTCACGATCTGACTGCGGGTACAATCGTTGTCGGAGCCGAACAGTCCGCCGCCGATGCCGTTGGTGATGCCCTTCACCACTGCCCAATCAATTGCTTCCTCATAGTAGCTGCCTTCCGCTACATCGACGAATACGCCGGTCTGGGGGTTGCCGTTGGACTTCATGAAGATAGCTTCGATGGTGTGATCCTTCGTGACATTCTTGAAGGTGTAGGACTTCACAGCACCCACGCTCTTGCCGTCCACCAGCACCTTGGCTACGGCGTAGCCCTTGTCCGGGGTGATGGTGAAGGTCTGGTCTCTGCCGTCACGGACGGAGGTCCAGCCGGAGGGAGAGATGGAGCCGTTCGTGCCGGCCGTTGCCTTAATGGTGTAGTAGGTGTAGTACCTACCGCCACCGCCGCTGCCGGACTTGTGATACAGCTCAATGGAGCCGGTCAGCGTCGTGTAGTTGGCGTCGGCGGGAGTGAAGAGCCACTTGTAGGTGGTATTGGCTGCCACAGCGGTGGTACCGGGCAGGACATTGCCTGCGTTATCCACCCACACCAGCGTACCGGCGTTGGGGTTCAGCGTGCTGCCGACAGTGGTCAAGCCAGCATCCGCCAGCGTCTTGCCGCTGGTGGTGATTTTGGTGTACTTGGGTGCGCCGGTGGGGGTCGCTCTGGTGATGGTGATCTCCACCTCCGCGCTGGTGATGGCATTGTAGTTCGCATCCTCTGCCTTGGTGGCCTTTACCTTTACGGTACCGACCTTGACGGGAGTCAGCTTGCCGGTGGCGTCAATGGTCGCCTCGCCGGTGCCGTTGGTCACAGCGTAGGTCACAGCACCGGTGCCGGAGCCGCCGCTGGTACCCAGCTGCAGAGTCTGACCGTAGACCACGGTGGTACCGCCGGTGAGGGTCAGAGCCGCCTGGTCGTCCTTTGCCGTGAGGGTAATGACCACATTGACGGTGGCGTCCGCATAGTTGTCGGAGCCGATGGTCACGGGCAGGGTGACGGTATCACCGGCCGCGCCGCCGGAGAAGGTGTAGGTCACCTTGCCGGTGGAATCCACATCCCAACTCGTGACTGTCACAGAGCCGGTCGTGGCTGCGGTACCCTTGGTGTAGGTCAGCGTGCCTGCGTCAGCGGGCATCACCGTGCCGATTGCCTTCTCGCCGGTGGTCACGGTGTACTTCTGGCTGACGGTGATGTTTGTCAGCGTGGGGGCGTCTGCCTTACCCACAGCCACAGAAACATTGATGTTCTCAATCGTCTTGTAGTTGGTGGTATCAGTGGGAGTGAACTTCGCCGGGAAGTTCTTGGTGGCGGGGGTACCAACAGCCGTGCCGGTGTTCATCCAACTCCAGCCAGTGGTAGCAGCAATGTTTACATCCGCCAGAGTCTGACCGTACTTGGCAGTCAGACCGGTGGGAGCAGTGTAGGTCGGTGTGGCCTGCGTGATCTTCGCGCCGGTGATGGTTAGCACCTCGGTTTTCGCCAAAGCATAGTTGCCGGTGGTGATGGCAGTCGGGGTAAAGGTGATTTTATTCGCCTCGTTGACATTGGCGCTGTTGTAGGCCAGCGTACCGGTGACGGTGAGGGTGTCTTCGCCAACCAGAGAACCGGACTTCACGGAAACGGTGAGGCCGCTGGGAGCATCGGTGCTGCCGTCGTAGACCTTGGTGGTCGAGCCGGAGCAGGCCAAATCAGCCGCAGTCAGCGTCTTGGGCGCCACGGTGATGGTCGCGTTGGAGGAGCCGTAGTG
>CAVBAZ010000318.1:0-2399 GCA_963593515.1 Bacteroidaceae bacterium | reverse complement strand
GCTGTACGATTTCGACCTGATGCAGAACGGCGGCCACATCAAGGGCTATAAGCTGTCCCAGGCCCAGATCGACGCCGTGGCCGCTTCTCTGGAGGGCCTGACCACCGACGAGGCCATGCAGAAGAAGTACAACGTCTCCGGCGTTGCGCCTCTGCTGTTCGCCGTGGGCGACGGCAACCACTCTCTGGCCACCGCCAAGGCCTGCTATGAGGAGCAGAAGAAGGGCAGGACCCCCGAGGAGTATCTGGCACTGCCCGCCCGCTATGCGCTGGTAGAGGTGGTCAACAACCACGACGACGCGCTGCAGTTCGAGCCCATCCACCGCGTGCTGTTCGGCGTGGATCACGAGAAGTTCATGAACGCCTTCCGCGCCGCCTATCCCAACGCCTACGAGGGCAAGGGCGACGGACACACCATCGAGTTCGTGTGGAATGGCGAGAGCCACTTCATCACCGTTCCCGATCCCAAGGTACAGCTGGCCGTCGGCACCCTGCAGGGCGTCATCGACCAGTACCTGAAGGACAACGGCGGCGAGGTGGACTACATCCACGGCGACGACGTGACCCGCGAGCTGGGCAGCAAGCCCGGCAACATGGGCTTCCTGCTGCCCGCCATGGGCAAGGAGCAGCTCTTCAAGACCGTCATGGCCGACGGCGTACTGCCCCGCAAGACCTTCTCCATGGGTCACGCCCAGGACAAGCGCTATTACATCGAGGCCCGCAAGATCGTCAAGTAAAAAGACAGTAGAAATCCTTTGCGTGGTATAGTATAATAAGAGCCGCCGGAGCATCTCCGGCGGCTCATTCTTTTTGTGAGGTATATTGCTATGCTGCGATTCTGGTTCCCAGCCTATGGGGTTTGTCTATTGTATCTGCTGGCGGCGGCCATCTGGCCGCTGCTGCCCCTCCGTCTGCGCCGCGCGCCGGAGGCGGAGCGGCAGGCGGATGCTGACAGGCTCTATCGCCGGATGCTGGTGCAGTTCGCGGCGCTGTTCGTGGTGGTAGACTTCATGCTGATGCGCACCCTGTGCCTGATGCCGGAAAAGGATCAGCAGCTGGCGGCGGTGGCCGTCACGGTATTGCAGGTGTGCGCCGCATGGCTGCTGCCGCCGTCGGTACGGCGGGGCTTGCAGGCGGTGCCGGTGGACGACAAAGGCCGCTCTGTTACGGAGACGGCTTCCGCCAAGGTGAATCTGACGCTGGCGGTAGGGGAGAAGCGCCCTGACGGCTACCATGAGGTAGAGACCGTCATGACCGGTGTTGCCCTCAGCGACACGGTGACGGTGGCGCGCCATCCCGGTATTCAGGATCAGCTGATCTGCGACGCACCGGTGACGGCGCGGGCGGAGGACAACCTGTGCATGAAGGCGCTGCGGCTGTTCTTTCAGGAGCTGGGCGTGAAGGAGGATTTCGTCACCATCACGCTGGAAAAGCGCATCCCCGCTCAGGCGGGACTGGGCGGCGGCAGCAGCGACGCGGCGGCGGTGCTCCGCGCTCTGCGGACGCTGTACACGCCGGACATGACCGACGCGCGGCTGGAGGAGATGGCCGCGCAGTTGGGCAGCGATGTGCCGTTTTTTATCCGGGGCGGTACGGCGCTGGCGACGGGCCGGGGCGAAAGATTGGCGGCCCTGCCGGATATGCCGCCCTGCTGGCTGGTGATCGTCAAGCCGGAGGAGAGCCATTCCACCGCCGCCATGTACGCCGCCGTCGACAATGCGCCGCAGCGCATCGGCAGCGACAGCCGCACGGTGCGGGAAGGGCTGGAAAAGGGCGACCTGTCCGCCATCGCGGCAGGACTGAGCAACGATTTCCAGCAGGTGCTGCCGGAGGGCAGCGCGGCGCCCGCCATCGTGGAAGCTCTGCGGCAGCAGGGTGCGCTGAACGCCCAGATGACCGGCAGCGGCAGCGCCGTATTCGGGCTGTTCCGCCGTCAGGAGGATGCGGAAGCGGCGGCAGAGACACTGAAAGAGACATATCCCCGTACTTTTTGCGTATCCAAGGTATAATATTCGCAAGAACCGTCCATATTGTAGGAAAATTCCTGCGATAAGGACGGTTTTTGATATGACACGATGGAAGAAATGGGAGCTGGCGCTGCTGCTGGGACTGTGCGCCGCCATGCTGTGGGGCGCGTGGTCCATGCAGCGGCAGGACGCACTGGCGCAGAAGATGATCCGCCTGCATGTCATCGCCAACTCCGACAGTGACGAGGATCAGGCACTGAAGCTGGAGGTGCGGGACAAGGTGCTGGATTTCACCACCACCGTTTTGCAGCGTTCCGCCGACATGGAGGACGCGCAGGTGCGGCTCCGGGAGGAGCTGACGCGCATCGAGGATATTGCCCGGCGGGAGATCGCACATCAGGGCTACGACTATCCGGGGACGGCCCAGCTGGCC
>CAVBAZ010000317.1:0-6597 GCA_963593515.1 Bacteroidaceae bacterium | reverse complement strand
CATATGCAGAGTCTGGACACCTGTGAAAAGACGCTGGAGCTGGAGGACCTGGGTGCGAAATGGCATGCCTTCGGCTGGCATGTCATTGAGCTGGACGGCCATGACCATGATGCCCTGCGAGCCGCACTGACCGATACGCATAATGTCGGTCACAGGCCCACCGTGGTCATTGCCAATACGGTCAAGGGCAAGGGCGTTTCCTTCATGGAAAACGATATCCTCTGGCACTACCGCTTTCCCCATGACGGCTGGGAATACGACGGCGCGGTAACGGAGCTGCATGCGGCAAAGCCCACAGGCGTGACCGATCCCTATACACCCGACGGCGTCGTAAATCCCGCCCGTCCGGGGCCTGACGCGGATATCGGCCGCGACCACACCACCTCCGCCGGATGGCACCCGACCTATATGAAGAAACAGTAAGGAGATAAGCTGTGTTCCAGTTCGTTTACTGGCTGCGTGCGATCGCGGCCGTGATGATCACCAATTCGCACTATGCGGACATCTGGCCCATTTCCGCCATGGCGTTTGGTGGGCATTTCGGAAACTGCATCTATTTCTTCCTGTCGGGCTTTTGCCTGTATAACATTCAGGAGTCATTTCCCAGATGGTACGCAAAACGTATCATTCGCATCTATCCGGCCCTGTGGATCGTCGCTGCGGTAAATCTGCTCACAGGATTCTGGGGCACGGACGGCATTATGGCATATGTGCACTGCCTCCTTTACCCAACGTGGTATCACTTCATTACGTCCATCATGCTGCTGTATCTTGTGTTCTATGCGATCCGGGCGATACAGAAGCGGGTAAAGATCGATACGCTCTGGTTCCTGCTGGCGGCATTTCTGGTGTATTTGGCGGCCTACATTTTCGTATGCGATAAATCTTACTACCATATTGATGACGTCAGTGAGAAATGGTGCCGGTTCCAATTCATGGCGTCTATGCTGCTGGGGGCGGTTCTGCGCGAAAGATATGACAAAATCAATGTGCGGATCACTTCATTAGATATTACCGGGCTTATTGCAGGGCTGGTATTGTATTTCGTAGGGAAAAAATCTCTTGGGAAGTTCGATGATATCAGCCAATTTCAGTGTATACTGCCGGTGATTCAGGTGCTGCTCATATATAGTACAGGCACAATATTTATTAAGCTGGAAAAAGGCGGCATCTTCGCAAAGGCGGGCAATGCGATTCATGGGATTGTCACTTTTATCGCAGGGATATCCCTTGAGATTTATTTGGGTCAAGCACTGATTATTAGTAGATTAAACTTTCTTACATTCCCGCTTAACTTTATTGCCGTGACAGGTTTGATTCTGATCTACGCATATTTGGTTCACAAACTCGCACAACTCATTCAGAAGCCGTGCAGCAGATTGCTGAAAGCGCGGCAAAAGGAGACGGCCCAATGAGAGACACCTTTGTTCGCACGCTGCTGGCGCTTGCGAAAGAAGATCCGAATATCGAACTCATGACCGGAGACTTGGGCTTCGGCGTGCTGAAGCCCTTCTGGGAGCAGCTGCCGGATCAGTTTGTCAACGCTGGTATCGCGGAGCAGAATATGACCGCCGCCGCAGCTGGCATGGCGCTGGCGGGGAAAACGGTCTTTACCTATTCCATCGGCAACTTCCCGACGCTCCGTTGTCTGGAGCAGATCCGCAACGACTGCGCCTATCATAACGCCAATGTGAAGATCGTCTGCATCGGCGGCGGTTTCATCTATGGTGCGCTGGGCATGAGCCATCAGGCGACGGAGGACATTGCCGTGATGCGGGCGCTGCCCGGCGTCGCGGTGCTGTGCCCCGCCGATCCTGCGGAAGCAGCTGCGGCAACGAAAGCCATCGCTGCATGGCCCGGCACCTGCTACCTGCGGCTGGGTCGCGGCGGCGAAATGCGCATCCATGACCGGATCGAGGATTTCCAGATCGGAAAGGCCATTCAGATCCACGACGGACAGCATGTGGCGATTTTTTCCACCGGCGCGATCGTTGAGGAGGTGGCAGGCGCGGAGACGATCCTCGCGGAGCATGGGATCCATCCTGCCGTCTATACCTTCCCGACGGTGAAGCCCATTGACAGGGATGTCATCGCGCGTTGTGCCGCTGACTTCAACCTTGTCGTTACAGTGGAGGAGCACAACCTCGCGGGAGGCTTCGGCAGTGCGGTGGCAGAGGTGATGGCGGAGCTTCCGGCGCACGGGAGACTGCTGCGTGTGGGCATACATGATACCTATTGCGCGCTGGTGGGTGACCAGAAGTACCTGCGCTCCCGGTTCGGACTGGACGCGGCAGGCATTGCCGCACAGATACTGGAGGCGCTGGCATGAAGCGGCTGCTGTTGACCTGCACCGACCTGATGGCCATTCAGTTTCTGGTGCCTCATGTGAAGTATCTGTCCCAGCACGGGTTCTCCATGGAGCTGGCCTGCTCGGATGTCGGCGGGCGGCTGGAGGATCTGCATCAGGCGCTGGACGGCATTGCGCCGATCCATGTTGTGCGGCTGGTGCGCAGCCCCTCTTCGGCGGAAAACCGCAAGGGCTATGGCGACCTGAAGAAGATCATTGACGGCAGCCGCTGGGACGTGATCTGGACGAACGAGCCGGTGATGGGCGTGATGACCCGTCTCGCGGCGCGTGATGCCCGCAAGCGGGGCACGAAGGTGGTCTACATGGTGCATGGGTTCCACTTTTATAAGGGTGCGCCGCTCCAGAACTGGCTGCTGTATTATCCGGTGGAGAAATACTGCTCCCGCCTGTGCGATATGATCGTCACCATCAACGAGGAGGATTACCAGCGGGCCAAGACCTTCCATGCCAACAGGGTGGAGAAGATCCCGGGCGTAGGGGTAAATCTGGATCGCTTTGCGCCGGACGGAGAATCTCGCCGCACGTGGCGTGAAAAGCTGGGGCTTTCCGAAAATGACATCGCGCTGTTGACGGTGGGGGAATTGACCTCCCGCAAAAATCAGCACGTCATGCTTGATGCACTGCATTTGCTGAACAATCCCCGCTGCCGCCTGTTTATCTGCGGGCGTGGCGAACTGGAGTCCGGACTGAAGCAGCAGGTCAAGACGCTTCAGCTGGAAGATCGGGCGCAATTTCTTGGCTATCGAAAGGATATCCCGCAGCTATGCTGTGCAGCGGATATCTTTGTGTTTACGTCCATACAGGAGGGCCTGCCCCGTGCATTGATGGAAGCGATGGCCAATGGGAAAGCGATCGTCTGCTCAGACATCCGCGGCAATGTGGATCTGATCGAGGATGGCAAGGGCGGCTTTGTGGTTCCAAATGAAGCGGAACCGGTCGCACAGGCCGTCGCCCGTTTGGCGGAGGATCCGCAGCTGCGCATGGAGATGGGAAAAAACAGCATGCATGCCGTAAGGATGTACGATATTCGAGAAGTGGAACAGGTAGTATGCCGCTTGATGGCGCTATGAGGTAAAAGGTGGTGCCGCTTTTATGGAAGATGTAATTAGCATAATCGTTCCTGTATACAACATGGAAAGGTATTTGGCAAAATGCGCAGATACGATCATAGGTCAGACCTATCCGGCATTGGAAATTATTTTTGTGAACGACGGAAGCAATGACAATTCCCTGGAAATGCTGAAAAGCTACGCGGCGGAGGACAGCCGTGTGAAAGTCATAACACAGAATAATCAGGGACTTTCGGCGGCAAGAAATGCGGGTATCTCTGCTGCCACCGGCAGCTATGTGATGTTTGTGGACAGCGATGATTGGATCGACAAAGATACCTGCGAGAGCGCGATCCGGTTTGCGAAAATGAGTGCGGCAGATATTGTTATGTGGTCGTATGCACGGGAATATCAGAAGGACAGCTATCCTGTGGAGCTATTTGACGGAAAAGACGAAGTCTGGCATGCGGAATAGGCAAAAGACATTTTGAGACGTTTGTTTGGCCCAATAGGAAAAGAACTTGCCTGTCCGCAAAAAGTCGATAGTATCGTTACTGTGTGGGGCAAGCTTTATCGCAGGGAATTGCTGACAGGAGAGAGGTTTGAGAATACATGGGAAATAGGTTCAGAAGATCTGCTGTTTAATATCCCTGTATTTTACAAAGCGAATACGATCGCGTATATTGCAAAACCGATGTGTCACTATCAAAAGGAGAACAGCAAGTCTCTGACACATAAATATCCAACCGATCTTCCGGAACGATACGCCGAACTCCAGCGAAGAATGCGGCGGTTTATTGACCAGAAGGGACTTCCGCAGGAGTACAGTGAAGCGCTGGAAAATCGCTGCGCTTTGAGCATAATCAATTTTGGCCTGCGCTTGGCAGAGGATAATGGAAAGAGTCAAAAAAGCTGTATGGCAGAGCTGCGGCGGATTCGGGAATCTGAGCATTATGGAGTGCCGTTGGAAAAGTTGTCCCTTTGCGAGCTTCCCGTTCATTGGAAATTTTTCTTTTTTTGTGCAAAAAAGAAGTTGTATTTGCCATGGCTATTACTGCTGAAAGTTATGAACCATTTAAGGAGTCGTGCATAGATGGAGAAACAGTACTCTGTAATTGTTCCGATCTATAACGCTGAATCGACCTTGCCGCACTGCATTGACAGCTTGGTAAAACAACTGATTGCAGATTATGAACTGCTTCTTGTCAATGATGGTTCCACAGACGGAAGCGGTTCCATATGTCAGGACTATGCCGCGCGTTACCCACAGATCAGATATTTCCAAAAGGGAAATGGCGGCGTGTCCTCGGCACGGAATCTGGGGTTGGAGCAGGCCGAGGGAGAATACATCCTTTTTGTGGACAGTGATGATTATGTGTCGGATGACTATTTCACTGTGATCGACCGGGAGCTTGCGCAGCATCCCGCTGATCTTCTGATGTTCGGCGCCGCGAGCGCTGGAATAGGTGAGAAGCGGACGTGGATCACAGGTACTTATTATGAGACGGAAGAACCCAATATCGCACGAAGGATCGCAGAGGCGATGCAGCGGTATCTGTTCAGCTCGATGGTGTCAAAATGTTTCCGGGCAGAGCTTATCCGGAAAAACAAAATGCGTTTCTGTGAGGACCTTGCCATTGGGGAGGATCAGAATTTTCTCTTTGAATACGCTATGTACGTCCATAGCATAGCTTCGGTGGCTGATGTGCTGTATTTGATAGATACAACAGATAAAGACTCTCTTTCCCGAAAACCGCGCAGTTATCTGACAGAACAACTGATGGAAGTCAACCGGCGTATGTATCGGGCATATCGTTCTGTGCCTCATGGGCTGGCGGCTGCAAAGCATTATGAAGCCGCGTTGGCCTGGATGACTTATCGCAGTGTCTATACCTGCTGCAAGGAACTGTTGAAATTTGACTATTCAGAAGAGCAGCATCGTCATGAAATGGAAAAAATATGCAGGCGGTGCAGGCAAGAAAAGGTCAAGCCCCTGGGCTGGAAATGCAGGATGATCGCCCTTCCGGTGCAGCTGGGGTGGACTTGGATGATCGATAGGATCGTGGGGTACAGAGCACGGCCACAAAACAGTATGAATAAACGAAAGATTTTGATTTTACCCTCCAAACTGACAATCGGCGGTGCGGAGAAGGTCGCGGCGGATATCGGGCTTCATGCCGACCGAAGTAAATATGAGATACATTACGTCGTGTTCGGCGATGAAATCGGCGTCTATGAGCCGGAGCTGGAAGCCTGCGGCTGCAAGATATTTCATATCCCGCAGCCATCGGAAAGCTTCACCGCGTATCTGAAAAATCTGAAGCATCTGATCCGGACCTATCACTACGATGTCATACATGCCCACACCATGTTCAATATCGGCTGGGCCATGCTTGCGGGCAAGCTGTATGGTGTGCCAGTTCGTGTTTCCCATGCGCATTCCACGCTGGTGGAAAAGTGCGGTGTGAAGGTACGGCTGTATGAGACTGCCATGCGGTTTCTGATCCTTACCTGTGCCACAAGCTATGTTGCCTGCGGCGTTAAAGCGGGTGAGCGACTTTATGGGAAAAAAGCATTCCGGAAAAAGGGAACGCTGATCCTTAATGGTATCGATACACAGTGTTTTGCGTTCGACGCGCAGAAACGGGATGCGTTCCGAAAGGAACTGGGCTTGGATGATAAGTTCATCATTGGTCATACCGGACACCTTGCCTCGGTCAAAAATCAGTCGTTTCTACTGAGTTTAATGCCGGAAATCCGGAAAAGACAGCCGCAGGCATATCTCCTGCTGCTGGGCGAGGGCGAGGATCGCCCGATGCTGGAGCAGAAAATTCATGAACTGCACTTGGAAGATCATGTCCGCATGACAGGAAACGTGCGTAATGTGCCGGATTATCTGAATGCGATGGATGTGTTTGCTTTCCCGTCGCTCTACGAAGGTATGCCGCTTTCCATCATTGAGGTACAGTCCAACGGGCTGCCGTGTGTGATATCCGACCATGTGCCAAAGGATGTGTTTCTAACAGACCTGCTCCAGCCGCTGCCGTTGGACGCGCCGGAACGTTGGGCGGATGCCATCTGCACCGCCGCCAGAGCTGTGCCGGAAAAGTACGCGTCAGAAATGCGTCGGTCGGGCTTCGATGCGGAATCGGCGATGCAAAAGATTTACAGGATTTACAG
>CAVBAZ010000316.1:0-7311 GCA_963593515.1 Bacteroidaceae bacterium | reverse complement strand
ATGCTATCTGGCGGGCTGCGCCCTGTCGGTGCAGGCCGTGGGCCGCACAAACCTGATGGCGCTGCTGTCCGAGCGGGAGTAACGCTGGGGAGCCTTTTGCCCGCCGAACCGACAAATAGTATCTTGATAAAAGCGCAGTCCGGTTTCTGTACCGGACTGCGCTTTTTTAAAATCAGACCATTTCAGTATGCAAAAAGGGGATGAAATTTTACGTTTTCTTCAAAAAACATGACGAATTTTTGTGAAAAGCGTGGTAGACGTATTTGTTGAAGGGAACGGCAAAACAGGCTATAATCAAGTTAAGAGAAAATCTTGTGTCGCAAGGAGAAACCGCCATGGAGCGTATCAGCAAGGAAAACTACTATCTGAACATCGCCGAGACCGTGCTGGAGCGGGCTACCTGCCTGCGCCGGGTGTTCGGCGCCATCATTGTCAAGAACGACGAGATCATCTCCACCGGCTATAACGGTGCGCCCCGTGGCCGCCGCAACTGCGTGGATATGGGCCTTTGCACCCGCGAAGCTATGCGGGTGCCCCGCGGCGAACGGTACGAGCTGTGCCGCAGCGTCCACGCCGAGGCCAACGCCATCATCTCCGCCGCCCGGCGTGACATGGTGGGCGGCACGCTGTATCTGGTGGGCCGCAACGCCCAGACCGGCGAGCTGCTCCACGACGCCACCTCCTGCGCCATGTGCCGCCGTCTGGTGATCAACGCGGGCCTTGCCAAGGTGGTCATCCGCAATACGGAGACGGAATACTCCGTGGTGGACGTGCAGGACTGGGTGGATCTGGAGGACGACGTGCCCGACCTGCGGTGAAGACGCGCAATAAAAGGCCCCCTTGTGTAAAGGGGGCAGTCTCGGCGTCAGCCGAGACTGGGGGATTGTCGGCTATCTGACAACTCCTCCGGCGCTTCGCGCCACCTCCCCTTACACAGGGGAGGCTTTGGCCCTACTTCTTTTCATCCCCCGCATCCCCCGTTATCCCATGTATCCGGCCAATGGCCTGATGATAAAAAATGAATACGAAGGAGAATGTCATGATGTTGAACGACAAAACGGTAGCCGCCTATACGGCTATCCTGCGGGAAGAGCTCCTGCTGGCAACAGGGTGTACAGAGCCCATCGCCGTCGCGTACTGTGCTGCCAAGCTGCGCGAGGTGCTGGGCGGAAAACCGGAAGAAGTGCTGGCCGAGGTCAGCGGCAACATTCTGAAGAACGTGAAATCCGTGGTCGTACCCAATACTGATGGCCGTCGCGGCATCGACGCTGCCATCGCGGTAGGTATTGTGGCGGGCGACGCGGACGCGGAGCTTCAGGTGATCGCCAACGTCACAGAGGATGACGCAGCCGCCATTCAGGGCTATCTGGATGCCACACCCATCAAGGTCACATGTCCCGAGACACCGTGCCTGCTGGATATCTTCCTGCACGGCAAGCGGGAGGGACATACCGCCGCCGTGCGGGTGGCCAACAACCACACCAACATCATCTACATCGAAAAGGACGGGGAGGTCCTGCTGGAAAAGCCTGTCACCGCCAACGCGGAGGACAACCTGCAGGACAAGAGTGTCCTTAACGTAAAAGACATTCTCACCTTCGCTGAAACCGTACCGTTATCCGCCATCGAACCCGTTATCGGCAGGCAGATCGCCTGCAACACCGCCATCGCGGAGGAGGGCCTGAAAAACAGCTGGGGCGCTAACATCGGCTCCACGCTCCTCCAGCGCAGCGACGACATCGAGACGCAGGCCCGGGCATGGGCCGCCGCAGGCTCCGACGCCCGCATGAACGGCTGCGAGATGCCGGTGGTCATCTGCTCCGGCTCTGGCAATCAGGGCATTACCGCCTCTGTCCCCGTATGGCGCTACGGCAAGCTCATGGGCGCGGACGACGAGAAGATCCTGCGGGCCGTATGCCTCAGTGACCTTATCACCATTCACCAGAAAACCGGCATTGGCCGTCTCAGCGCCTACTGCGGCGCGGTGAGCGCCGGTGTGGGCGCGGGCTGCGGTATCGCGTGGCTGCGGGGCGCGGACTATGACGCCATCTGCCACACGCTGGAAAACGCGGTGGCCATGATCTCCGGCTGCATCTGCGATGGAGCCAAGGCCAGCTGCGCCAGCAAGATCGCCATGGGCGTGGAGTGCGGCCTGCTGGGCTACAACATGTATCTGGGCGGCAACAACTTCCAGCCCGGTCACGGCATCATGGGCAGGGACGTGGAGGACACCATCCGCCATGTGGGCGTGCTGGCGGCCCAGGGCATGCGGGAGACCGATAGGGTGATTTTGAAGATCATGACGGAATAAAGTAAACTGGCGCAAAATCTCACAGCTGCTTCCGGTCACACATTTGTAGGGGCCGGCGTCCTCGACGGCCCACACAACATCACGAGACATTTTGTAAGGAAGCGGGGCGTCGAGGACGCCGCCCCCTACAACATACTCGATCCAATCCGTGCAGGCGGGCCGGGATCGGCCCGCCTGCGGCGTATTCCGTCGAAAACCGGCACATAGCCGCCCTTTTTGGGGGCGTTTTTTCCGCAAAACCCCTTGCAATCCTACGATAAATATGGTAAGATACTATACGGTAGTATGTGTTGACTGAGAGTGGACGTTCCGTCCGCTCTTTTTGTTGAGCAAAATCCGTTTCTTAAAAATCGGAAATCGTTTGAAAATGAAGCGAGGAACGCTATGAAAAAAGTCACCGACATCGTGTGGGAGCTGGCGGAGCCGGTCGTAAAGGAGAACGGCTGCGAGCTGTGGGACGTGGAATACGTCCGGGAAGCGGGCCAGTGGTATCTGCGGCTTTACCTTGACAAGGAGGGCGGCGTGGACATTCTGGACTGCGAGGCTGTCAGCCGTAAGGTCAGCGACCTGCTGGACGAGGTGGATCCCATCGAATCCAGCTATATGTTCGAGGTATCCTCCGCCGGTGCGGAGCGGCAGCTGAAGCGGCCCTCGGATTTTCAGCGGTTCATGGGCCAGCCGGTGCTGGTCAAGACCTATAAGAACCGGGATGGCCGGAAGGAGTTCGCCGGAAAGCTGGCGGGCTACGAGGATGGCGCGGTGCTGCTGGACATGGGCGGCGCGGAGCCGGTACGGTTCGAGAAGGCAGAAGTGGCGCTGGTGCGCCTGCGGGTAGAGTTTTAAACAACAAGTTTCGTTTTAGATAGAAGGAGTTTAGGATCATGAAATGTGATGAAATTTTCGCGGCGCTGGCTATGCTGGAGAAGGAACGGGGCATCCCCCAGAACTTTATGATGGGCAAGATTATTCAGGCCCTGACCACCGCCTATAAGCGGGATCACGAGGGCGTGGAGAACGTGATCGTGGACGTGGACGAGGAAAAGCACGACCTGCGGATGTATGTCCAGAAGGAGATCGTGGAGGAGGTCATGGATCCTGCCAACGAGATCTCTCTGGAGGAGGCCCGCCATATCAGCGCCAAGAACGAGCTGGGCGGCGTGGTGAACTTCCCCGTGGAGAACGTGGAGTTCGGCCGTATCGCCGCCGGCAACGGCAAGCAGGTCATCATTCAGGGCCTGCGCGAGGCCGAGCACGGCATGATCTATGACGAGTGGGGCTCCAAGCAGCACGAGATCCTGACCGGCACCGTGGTGCGTATCGACCCCCGCAACGGCAATGTGATCCTGAAGATCGGCTCCGGCAACGAGAGCACCGAGGCCGTGCTGACCCAGAACGAGCAGGTGCCCGGCGAGACGCTGACCGAGGGTCAGATGGTGAAGGTGTATCTGGTGGAGGTGCGCCGCACCACCCGCGGCCCGCAGGTGCTGATCTCCCGCACCCATCCCGGCCTTGTGAAGCGCCTGTTTGAGCTGGAGGTTCCCGAAATTTACGACGGCAGCGTGGAGATCCGCTCTATCGCCCGCGAGGCGGGCAACCGCACCAAGATGGCCGTCTGGTCCGAGGATGAGAACATCGATCCCATCGGCGCCTGCGTCGGCCCCCGTGGTCAGCGCGTCAACGCCATCGTGGAGGAGCTGCGGGGCGAGAAGATCGACATTATCAAGTACAGCGAGGATCCCGCCGAGTTCATCGCCGCCGCGCTGGCGCCCTCCGATGTGGTAGAGGTGCGTCTGGCGGCCGAGGGCAAGGCCTGCCGCGTCATCGTGCCGGACGACCAGTTGAGTCTGGCCATCGGCAAGGAGGGCCAGAACGCCCGTCTGGCGGCCCGCCTGACCGGCTATAAGATCGACATCAAGCCCGCTTCTCACAGCGAGGAATAATTTCATCGAGGAGGTGGCCGATATGGCGGTCAAACCCCGGAAGATCCCCCAGCGCCAGTGTGTCGGCTGCCGGGAGATGAAGGATAAAAAGGAACTGCTGCGGGTGGTCCGCACGCCGGAGGGCGGCATCCTGCTGGATGGCAGAGGAAAGGCCTCCGGACGGGGCGCGTATGTGTGTCCCGATATCGCGTGCCTGAAAAAGGCCCGCAAGTCCAAAGCGCTGGAGCGTGCGCTGGAGACGCCCATTCCCGAGGAGGTCTACGACGCGCTGGAGGCGCAGATGGAAGGCGGCGAGGCGTGATGGATCAGGTACTGTCCATGCTGGGTCTTGCCAAAAAGGCGGGCCGCGTGGAGACCGGAGAGGAGCCGGTGGGCGCTGCCGCCCGTGCCAGAAAGGCGCGGGTGATCCTGGTAGCGCGGGACGCCGGGCCATCCTCCCAGCGAAGGGCCTTCTCCTTCGCCCAAACGGGCGCGTGCCTGTGCCTGACCGTTCCGGCGGACAAGGACGCCCTGGGCCGGTCACTGGGCCGCACCAGCGTGGCCATGTGCGCCGTGACGGATATCGGCTTTGCCGGAGCCATCGTGAAGAAGCTGGCAGCCATCGACGGCGAGAAGTACGGCGCGGCGGCGGCACAGCTGGACGTGAAGGCCCAGCGGGCCATGGAGCGCCGGGCCGAGCAGCTGCGGCATGAGAAGAACCTGCGGCAGGGCAAGCACCGTGTTCACAGCGATAAGCCGCCGGAACCTCCGGCAGCGCAGCAGGAGGAACCGAAGCGCCGGACGAAACCGCCGGAGAGCGGAAAGTCGGGCCGGGGCGGCGGACGCGGCGACGGAACGCGGCGCAAGACCGCACGGCGTCCGGAAAACCGGTTTGCCGGTTCCCTGCCGGTAAAGCGCGGCAAGGGCAGCGTTCGGAAAAAGCAGCAGGAAAGTTGACAACACGCGGTGGGCCGCGGCGCACCGTTTACTATGATGGAGGTGGCTTTATTTGGGTAGCGTAGCAAACAAATACAGAGTGCATGAGGTGGCGAAGGACTTTGGCGTCGCCACGAAGGATATTACGGAGATCTTGACCAAGTATGCCGAGACCCCCAAGAACCATATGCAGGTGCTGGAGGATCGTGAGCTGAGTCTCATTTTTGAGTATCTGACCCAGCACAATCAGATCAGCAGCATCGCCACGATCTTTGCCGAGGGCGCAAAGGCCGAGGAGAAGAAGCCGGAGCCGAAGAAGCAGCAGAACGACAAGCCTCAGGGCCAGAAGCAGGGCGGCAATCAACAGGCGAAGCCTGCCCAGCCCCAGAACGGCAACGGCAATGCCAACAGCAATAGCAGCAATAATAACCAGCCCCAGAAGCCCATGTCCCGCGTGCCCCAGAAGCAGGTGGTGGATACCCGCAAGGCCACCAATGTGAATCTGGACAAGTACGACGAGAAGCTGCAGGACATGGCTGACCGCAGCAGCAATCGCGGCGGCCGCCGGGACAAGGATCAGCTGCAGGGCAAGGAGAAGTTCCGCAATAACAAGCAGCGCCAGAACGGCCCCATGACCAACAAGCGCAAGCAGGAGGAAGCCGACCGCATGCGCAAGCTGCGGCTGGAGATCATCAAGAACACCCCCGTCACCGTGCAGATCCCTGACGAGATCAGCGTGGGCGAGCTGGCCAGCCGTATGAAGAAGACTGGCGCCGAGGTGGTCAAGTGCCTGATGAAGAACGGCGTCATGGCCTCTCTCAGCCAGATGATCGACTTCGACACCGCTGCCATCATTGCCGAGGAAATGGGCTGCAAGGTGGAGAAGGAAGTGGTCGTCACCATCGAGGAGAAGCTGATCGACGACCATCAGGACAAGGAAGAGGATCTGGTGCCCCGCGCCCCCGTTGTGGTGGTCATGGGTCACGTTGACCACGGCAAGACCAGTCTGCTGGACTATATCCGCAACGCCCATGTGGCCTCCGGCGAGGCCGGCGGCATCACCCAGCACATCGGCGCGTATCAGGTAGAGATCCACGGCAAGCCCATCACCTTCCTGGACACCCCCGGCCACGAGGCCTTTACCTCCATGCGCGCCCGCGGCGCTATGGTGACGGATATCGCCATTCTGGTGGTGGCCGCCGAGGACGGCATCATGCCCCAGACCATCGAGTCCATCAATCACGCCAAGGCCGCCGAGATCCCCATTATCGTAGCCATCAACAAGATGGATAAGCCCGAGGCCAACCCCGACCGCATCAAGCAGCAGCTGACCGAGTACGGTCTGGTGTGCGAGGAGTGGGGCGGCGACACCATTGTGTGCCCCATCTCCGCCAAGACCGGTATGGGTGTGGATAACCTGCTGGAAATGCTTACCCTGACCGCCGAGGTCAGCGAGCTGAAGGCCAACCCCAACCGCGCCGCACAGGGTACGGTGATCGAGGCCCGTCTGGACAAGGGCCGCGGCCCCGTGGCTACCCTGCTGGTCCAGAACGGCACCCTGCATCAGGGCGACATCATCATTGCCGGAACCTCCGTGGGCCGCGTCCGCGCCATGGTGGGCGACAAGGGTCAGCGCATGACCGAGGCAGGCCCCAGCGTCCCCGTGGAGATCACGGGCTTGAGCGAAGCACCCTCCGCCGGTGCTACCTTCAACGCCGTGGCTGACGAAAAGCTGGCCCGCGAGCTGGTGGAGCAGCGCAAGGCTGAGGAGAAGGCCAAGGCCAACGCCCCTGTCACCAAGGTCTCTCTGGAGGACCTGTTCAGCCAGATCCAGGCCGGTGAGATGAAGAACCTGAACCTGATCGTCAAGGCCGACGTGCAGGGCAGCGTGGAGGCCGTGAAGGCCTCTCTGGAAAAGCTCAGCAACGAGGAAGTCCGCGTGCGCGTGATCCACGGCGGCGTGGGCGCCATCAACGAATCCGACGTGATGCTGGCCTCCACTTCTCAGGCCATCATCGTGGGCTTCAACGTCCGTCCCGATGCTGCCGCCCGCGACAGCGCCGCCCGCGCCAACGTGGATATGCGGATGTACCGCGTCATCTACGATGCCATCAACGAGATCGAAGCCGCCATGAAGGGTATGCT
>CAVBAZ010000315.1:0-10733 GCA_963593515.1 Bacteroidaceae bacterium | reverse complement strand
GCCGTCATGAAGCCCAGCAGCGTGTCGCCGCCGATGATCATCAGGCGCTTGTCTCTGTTTTCCGCCAGCAGCGCCCGAAGCAGCTGTCCCAGCCGAATGGCGATCCGCTGCCGCAGCTGCTCCAGAAGGATACCGGAGTTTTGCAGCATCGGCTGTCCGGGACTCTGCCGCGAGTCGATCAGCACCTTGTCATGCTGGCGGCAGATTCCGATCAGCATATCGTAGAAGGGCTTGTTCTCGCCCTCATTGACGGGTGTGTCATTCAGAAGAAACTCCGCCGGGAGGTGGACGCGGGGGGTACCCTGCCGCTCCGCCTCGTCCATCTGCCGCAGAGAGATGGGATTCACACTGCCGCAGACCACCAGAAGTCCCGCCCTGCTCTCGGCCGGGGATACGGGGCGCTTGGCCGTGTCCGTGTGGGCCAGCGCTTCGGCCAGCCCGGCGCATCCCGCGATCAGCTTCGTCTGTCCCGCGGCCTGCAGCGCCTGAACGCTGCGGCAGATGTCATCCTGAGTAAGGCTGTCAAATACATAGATCGTGGGCTCCGCCGCCGGCTGCGGCATCTGCCCCACCGGTACCACCTGCACCTGGGCGCTGCACTGTCTGCCCAGCAGCGTGGGGATGCTGTCATCCCGGACGGGCTCAAAGGGATCCCGGCCAAAGGCCGACTGGCTGACGGGGAGCCCATCAATGTATTGGATGCCCTGACGGGTGATGCGGTTCATCGATGGCAGCGCCGGCAGATAGGCCAGCATCCCGCTGCCGCTGCCGTCCAGCATGGCCTGAAGCTCCGCGCCGATATTTCCCCGCAGCGCGGAATCCGTTTTCTTGAAAATGGTGTCCACCCGTCCGCTGAAACGCTCCACGATGGTCCGGACCGTCTGATAGGCCTCCTGTGCGCCAAGGTGCCGCGTTGGTACGCACAGCACCAGGACGGTGTCCTCCTGATACATGGCCGGGTCAAAATCCGCGTTGGTGGAAACCACCGTGTGGATCCCGGCCTCCGAGAATTTCACGCCGGTGTCCAGCGCACCTGTGAAATCATCAGCTATGAGCAGCATCTTTTGCATCACATGGTTCTCCTTAGCTCGTCCGGCGAACCGCTGCACAGCCCGCCTATGTTTTTTGTCAAACATCTTCTCTTTTTGCTTGCCCTTATTGTACAATTTTTACCCCGGTTGTCGAAAGATGCGGAACACGATAGTGTGTTTCAAAATAAAACATTTTACAATTTGATATGTTTTAATTTAATACAGCCGTGAAATGAAGGCACCTGTTTTTGTGCAAAATAGACAAGTCAAAAATAATGTTAAAAAGCCGTATAGACCATATTTTATGGTCTATACGGCTTTTTTGATCACAAATTGTTCAGTCTTTCAGAAGGCGCCACACGGTGCTGCGGCTGATGCCCAGATGCTTGGCGGTGTGGGATTGGTTCATATTTTCCGAGAGATAGACGGTGCGCACCACCTGGCGGATGATCTCGTCAAGGGGGCGGTTCAGGTCGATGCTGTAGGTCTCCAGTGCCGGATGGGCCGACTCCTCCATATCCAGCAGCCGATGCACCGCCTCGTCGGAGACGAAGGAGGATTCCGAGCTGATGACCAGATTCTGTACGAATTGAACCAGCTGATCCACGTTGCGGGGCCAGGTCTGATTCTGCAGCGTCAGCATGGCGTCCTTCGTCAGGCCGATCACCCGGGTACCGAACTGCACATTAAAGGCGTTGATGTACAGCGCCGTCAGAAACGGAATGTCCTGCGGCCGCGCGGTGATCGGCAGCGTACGCAGCTGCATGCAATGCATTTCCTCCGTAAGGAAGTAGTACAGCTCGTTGTTCAGCACCTCGCTGCTTCCGGTGTTGTACGAAAACAGCAGCCGACTGGTTTTGGCCGCGTGGGAGTTGCGCAGATACAGCAGTAGCTGCCGGGCCTGCTCCTGCTGCAGATGGTGGAGGTTCTTAAAATAGATGGTCACACCCACGTCCGTCAGGGGGAGTGCTCGTTATTCAGCAGGAAATCCCAGCCCTTTTCTGTCAACTCTACGGCGTTGATGATGATGAAGGAGCTGTGTTTCCATTTGCTGCGGGTATAGATATAGTGAGCGAAGCGATCCTTGCCGGTGCCAGGCGGACCGCCCAGCAAAAAAGGCTTGTTGCTTCCGGCATAGCGTTCGCAGATACCCCGCAGCTCCTGCGCATAGAGACTGTTGCCCAGGTAATACTCCAGGGGATAGCTGTTGGGCATATCCGTCCCCGGCGCCAGATAGCGGATCCGGTACTTGTCCGGCGCGGCACTGGTGGACTGCTGCACGAAGTAGACGCAGAACTCGTCGCCGTCGGAGTGCAGCGTGCGGCCCTGGATGGTATAATACTCGCCGCCGAACCGCTGGCTGACCTTGATGACCTTCTGCGTCAGCACATGGGGCACCTGTTCGCGCAGGTACTTGTGCAGGGAGGCAGGCAGCTTTTCCCCGCTATCATATACCGGGCGCCCCGTCGGATCATATATCATCACCTGCAGCTCACTGCCATGCAGCACATCCGACAGCAGCATGGCCTGCCGGGAGATGCCGGCATAATAGCGATGCATCTCCACGGCGCTGTTGATGGCGCTCTCCACGCTCTCGATGCCTGAGACGATCAAAAGCCCTCTCATTCCGTATTTTTTGCAGCAATCCACGGCGATGGTGTCCCCGACGATGATCCGGATCCCGTCGTCCTTCAGCTGCTGAAGGCTCCGGTTGCACTCCTCCTCGCTGTGAATGGTGATGACCTGACAGTCGTACTGCAGGATCTCGCAGAGCATCCGAGTCGGTTCGGATATGGAGGGGAATCCGATCACGGCGAACCGCTCGCTCATACCCTGGGCCAGCCGGATGGTACGCAGGATGTCATAGGCGGACGGGGTGATGTCACATACGGGGATACTGCAAGAGCGTCGAATCACCTCTGTGGTACCGCCGCGGGAAATGATGGCATCAATGCGCTTGTCGCGGTTGTCCAGAATTGCCTGCAGTCCCTCCTCCAGATTGCCGATGTGGATCATCAGCTCCACATCGCTGCGCTGGGCCGCAATATTGGTCAGCAGGTTGTACATCCCCTCATAGGGCGATATACATAAGAGCCGTGTTTTTTCCATTGTGTCCCCCCATTGAAAACAAGCTTTGCACACAGACTTTCTGACAGAAGTATAGCAAGCGCACAGTCGAAAGGCAATGAAAACTTTTCAGACTTCTGTGCAAGAAGCAAGCGTGATCAAGTTGATGATACATTGTCACCATAAAGAAAAATCCGATACTTAAACAGCCATCGTTCCACTTCGCTGCATCATTGGATGTAAGAAGCGCTTTCATTGGTACATTCCGCGCGGCCATAAAATTTAGCCTTATTTTTAGCCTTATAACATCAAAATCCGATTATACAGCCCGGCAGCATTTAACAGCATGATTCTCCGCAAACCCTGTATTTCCAACACTTCCCGGCATCGGTCAACACGACGTAAAATCGCCCCACGGCGATTCAAATCCGGGTGTCACCTCCAGATAAAAACCTCGTAACCATGCTGGTTACGAGGTCTTTCTTATGCCTGTTTCGGGGCAAATACCCCTTAGTGTACCCTTGCGGGCTTATATCCACCGTGTATTTGGGAAAGCGCTGCCGATACGTCTGAAGAAATATGACTTGTTCCGGAAAGTCCTATGGCTTACGCCGGTCGAAAAATATGCAGGTTCAGTCGGCGGGAGAGATGCTCCATAATGGTACAGCCTGCGATGCAGTTCCCCTGTTCATCCAGTGAGGGACCGTAAATGCCGATGCCGGCTCTTCCGTACACCGCGGCCATCAGGCCGCCGCCTACGCCGGACTTGGTGGGAACGCCCACCTCTACCGCAAAGCGGCCCGAGCCGTCGTACATTCCGCAGGTGAGCATGATGGAGAGTACAATCTTTGCCGTCTCCGCCTTCAGCAGCCGCTGATGGGTAAAGGGACTGACGCCGCCGTTTGCCAGCAGCAGCGCGAAGCGGGACAGGGACTCCGCCGTCACATCCAGCGCGCACATTTTCGTATACAGCTCGATACACTCGTCCACATTGCCGGTAATGATGCCCTTGCTTTTCAGCAGATAGGCAATGGCCCGGTTGCGGTCGCAGGAATGGAGCTCCGAGAGGTACACCTGTTGATTCAGGGTAATACCGGGGTCGTCGCACAGAAGCCGCGTGTAGGCCAGCAGCTCCTCAAAGGAGACGTCGCCTATCAGGGTGCTCTCCACCGCGATAGCACCGGAGTTTATCATGGGGTTGAAGGGCTTGTTGGACTGGAGATCCAGCTCTACAATGGAGTTGAACGCCTCGCCGGAGGGTTCCATGCCCACATGCTGGAACACCTCTTCCTCGCCGCGCAGCTCCAGCGCCTTGCAAAGGGAGATCACCTTGGAGATGGACTGGATGGTAAAGCGGGTGTCCGCGTCCCCTTCTTTATACACAGAGCCGTCCGGCAGGGTCAGGCAAAGCTCCAGCGCGTCCTTCCGCGCCGTGCCCAGCTGGGGGATATATGTGGCTACCGTGCCATGAGGGATCTGGCGGCGTCCGGCCTCCATTGCCTCCTGCAAAATTTCCCTGATCTTCTGCTGCTCCATAGGAAAGCTCACCTTTCTGCTGATGTTATACACTGCCGGGCTGATAAGCACCGAAACCCTTGCCCAGCACCTCGTTGGCGTCGTACACGATGATAAATGCGTCGGGATCTACTTGCTGCACCCGCTTTTTCAGGTCGATGATCTGATTCTTGGCAAAGGCGCACAGGATCACCTTATGGGCCTGATGGGTAAAGCCGCCCTCGCCGTCCAGCAGCGTGATGCCCCGGTGCATCTCCAACAGCGCGGCGGTCAGCTCCTCGTGCCGGTCGGAGATGATGCAGGCCACTTTAGACTGCTTGCCACCGTACACCACACGATCCATGATGAGGGAGATAAGATACAGCGACGCCACCGCGTACAGGCAATGGCTCAGGTTGCGGAAGGCGATCACATGCAGCACCACGATCATGCCGTCCAGCAGACTGCACAGCGTGCCGATGGAGACCCGCTCCAGCCGCAGGCGCAGCAGCCGCGCCGCCAGATTGGTGCCGCCTACGGTGGCGTTCTGCCGCAGCATCAGGCCACAGCCCGCACCCACCAGCACCGCGCCGTACACACAGGCCAGCACCGGCTCGATGGGCTGGAACGTCACCGTTTTGTCCAGCAGGTCGATGAACAGTGAGCTGACCACCATAGCGTACAACGAGGCGACGAACCAATCGCGGCCTACGTTCTTCCAGATCAGGAAAAACAGCGGCAGATTCATCAGCAGCACCTGGATACCGATCGGTATTTGGGGCAGGAACAGGCCAATGACCTGCGCAAGACCGGTGAAGCCGCCCATACAGAGCTGGTTGGGTGCGTAAAACCAGCAAAAGCCCAGCGCGTACAGAGCGCACCCCAATGTGATCTGCGCATAGCGCAGGAATGTATGCTGCAATTTGTCCATGTGTTTTCTGCCTCCCAGTAGGACGCTTTTTGCCGTCCAGAGGACATCCTATCAGGTGTGCAGCAACTTGTAAAATAGACATTTTTCCCAGCGGCCATGAATTTGATTCATAGCGATTTGGAAAAGAAAACGCGGGCATCTGCCTGCATTTTCTTTATCTATATATGGGCATGGAACATATCAGTGGTGTACCGGCAGAACAGCTCTGCCGCCGGGGACAGCCGCCGCTGCGGCAGCGTCGCCAGACAGATGGTGCGGGTGGGATGGCCCTCCAGATAGCGCAGTTGGATGCGCTGGTCGTCATAGTCCCCCAGCAGCATCCGGGGCAGAATGGTCACGCCCCTCTCCTGCCCCACCAGCGTCAGGGCCGAGTAGTCGCTGTTGACGCTGGTACTGTCCGTCACGGTACATCCTGCGCGGCGAAGGATGTTTCCCACATCGTAGTCGATGCCTTCGGCGGGGACGATGACCCGTTCCTCTCGCAAACACGCCAGTGGCACCTCCTCCATTTCGCACAGCGGATGACCGCAGGGCAGTACCAGCAGCATATCGTCCTCCACCAGCGACGTCAGGCGGAAGGGCTGACGGGTAGAGGCGGAGAGGAAGCCCACCTCCACCTTCTTTTTCAGGATCCATTCTTCCACGGCTTCGTAGTCGCCGTCCTGAAACCGGATCTGCACAGAGGGATAACATGCGGCCATGCGCTCGATCAGCGTCGGAAGCCAGCGGATGGCGACACTGCTGATGCACCCTACCGATACCACGCCAGACACACTGCCGCTGAGGTCTGCTGCCTTTTGCAGCAATTGCTCCTGCGCGGCCAGCATGGTGGTCACATAGGGCAGCAGCTCCTTGCCGTTTTCCGTCAGGCAGACACCCATATGCAGACGCTGCAAAAGCTGCGTCCCCAGATTTCGTTCCAGCCGCCGCAGGGCATGACTGGCGGCGGACTGCGTATAACCCAGCTCCGCCGCGGCGTGGGTGATATTGCCCAGTTCCGCGGCCCGGGCAAACAGTTTCAGATCGTTGATATCCATATGCGATTCCTGCGGCTCCTGATCGTAGGTTTATGAAATCATTATACCATGGTCTGCAAAAAACGCAATGCCAATGTCTCCGCAGGGGTCTTATGCCTCGCAGTTTGCCCAGAAGCGGCGCAATGCTTCCTCATACGCCTGACGATCCGTATAATAGCTCATGGTGTGGTCGGCCTCCGGCACCACCAGAAGCCGGCAGGGCGCGGCGCAGGCGGCCTGATTCTCATAGGCCATGCGCACCGGGACAAAATGGTCATCCTCGCCGTGGATCAGCAGTACCGGTATTTTCGCGGCGGCAAGGCTGTCCGGTGTGGAGTGCTCGTCCGAGCCGACCGACAGTCTCCTGCGGCAGACCTGGTCGGCCATCCAGCCGCCCAGAACAAAGGGGATATGCAGGTTCTTCCGGGCCACATGCTGCCAGATAGCACGGGGCGAGGTATAGGCCGAGTCGGCGATGATGCCCCGGACGGCGTCCGGCAGTGGCAGATCCGCCGCCATCAGCACGGTGGTGCCGCCCATGGAGACGCCCGCCAGATAGATGGGCAGTGCTGTGCCGAAGCGCTCCGTCACCCACTGTGCCCACGCAAGGCAGTCCTCCCGCTCCGTCAGGCCGAAACCGATATAGTCGCCCTCGCTGTTCTGCTGGGCACGCTGCTCCACATAGAGGACACTGCATTTCTCCCGCCGCCAGAAATCGGAGATCAGGGCAAAGTCCCAATGCCATGCGGAGTGCCAACCGTGGAAGGCAATGATGATCCGCTCGGCGTCCGGACAGGGGAACCAGTGGCCCGCCAGACGCAGGCCATCCCGGCTCTCGATGGAGACCACCTCATGGGGCGCGGCGGCCAGCTGGCGAGAGCCTTCCTTCTGTGCGGCGCGGAAGCCGTCGTTGGGTGTCTCACCGGTCAGGCGGGACGTACCGCCTTTCTTCTTCCGCAGACGGGGCGGCTGGCGGTTCATGGCCACATCCATCAGGACACGGGTCACGCCATAGACGGCGGCGCCGCAGGCCACGGCGGCGGAAAGGGCGGCGATGGTGATTTTTGCTGCTTTTTTCATAGGATCGGTTCCTCCGTGGAATTTCTTCATAGACAAGGGGTGGTTTTTTATGGTAAAATATGGGGCAGTAAGCCAGTGGTGGAGGTCTTGATATGCCTGTCAATGTAAAGCCCCTGATCGCCGACGCTTTCTTAAAGCTGTCCAAGGAAAAGAACATCGACAAGATCACAGTGAAGGATATCGTGGACGAGTGCGGCATCTCCCGCCAGTCCTTTTACTACCACTTTCAGGACATTCTGGAGGTCATCGAGTGGTCGGCGGAGCAGGCGTTTCAGAAGCTGCTGGAGCGCAGCATGGAGACCGACGACGCGGAAGCGGTGTTCCGGGACTTCATTGCCGCTTCCGACGAAGCCAGCGCCCTGCTGCGCAAGCTGTTCAACTCCCAGAAGCGGGAGCAGGTGGAGCGGCTGATGGTACGGGCCGTCCGTGCCTATTTGCAGGAGCTGATCCGGCGGAAAGGCCCCATCGCGGATATCCCCTACGAGGACGCGGAAGCCGCGCTGAGCTTCTGCACCTACGGCATCGTGGGACTGCTGCTGGAATACTGCGAGAAAAAGGACGTGGACCGGGACCGTCTGGCGCGGCAGATGTACCGCCTGCTGACCGGACGCATGGCGGAAAAGCGTGGTGCGTGAGCCCGTTCCCTACTTCTATTATAACAGAAAAATCACGGTTCTCTATATGACAAAATCCCCAAAGTGTCAAGCTTTTTGACATTTTGGGGATTTTGTCATGACAGGGAGCGCAAACTGATAGTGGCAAAGCGACGCACTGTCTGCTATAACAGTACCATCACAGCAAGGGAGAGTTGCCCATGTCAACAAAAAACGGGATATTTGCCGGAAAGCTGAATGAGCTGGAAACGCAATACGCGCAGACCATCCGCTGTCTCCGGTGCTGCCAGTGCTCGGATCACCGGGAGATACAACGGTCGCTGCGGTGCCTGTGGCAGGAGTACCGGGAAAACGAGCTGCTGCTGCAAAGGAGCATCGCCAAGAGCCACTCCCCTGCCGTGGCGGCCCTGTCCGCCGCCCAGCTGGAATATGACCTGAAAATTCAGCACATTTTACAAAATGAGCTGCCGGGGTATGTTCATGGTGAGGGCAGCGACGTGACGGAGGATCAGGCGGAGGCCGCCAGTCTCTACGGCGAATACGCCATCGACTTTGCGGCCCAGTCCATGCGGCACGCACTGCTGGCGGCGCTGTCGGCCATCGACCTGCAAATGAACTGCGAGGAACGGGAGGATATCCCGGAAAATACGGAGGAAATGCCAAATGAATGAAGTGAAATCACCAAAAAAGCCATTGCTGTATTACTACATGATCGCCATTCTGGTGGTGCTGCTGTTCAACCTGCTGGCCATGCCGTGGCTATCGGAGCACCAGATCAAGGACGTGGACTACAACACCTTTGTGTCCATGACGGAACAGGGCCAGATCGGTCAAGTGGAAATTCAGCAGCAGAGCAACCGCATCCTGTTTACCGACAAGGATGAAAAGACCATCTACAAGACCGCCATCGTCCCCGACGACGGACTGGTGCAGCGTCTGCTGGATGCAGGCGTCTCCACCACCGGCGAGGAGATCGAGCAGAGCTCGCTGCTGGTGGACATTCTGGGCTGGGTGCTGCCGCTGGTCATCTTCATCGGCATCGGGCAGGTCATCTCCCGCAGCATGATGAAGAAAATGGGCGGCGGCAACTCCATGATGTTCAACATGGGCAAATCCAACGCCAAGGTCTACGTCAAGTCCGCCGAGGGCATCAAGTTTGACGATGTGGCCGGCGAGGACGAGGCCAAGGAGAACCTGACCGAGATCGTCAACTACCTTCACGATCCCAGCAAGTACAAGGACATCGGTGCATCCATGCCCAAGGGCATTTTGCTTGTCGGCCCTCCGGGAACCGGCAAGACCATGCTGGCCAAGGCCGTAGCCGGTGAGGCCAATGTGCCTTTCTTCTCCATGTCCGGCTCGGAGTTCGTGGAGATGTTTGTGGGTATGGGGGCCAGCAAGGTGCGTGACCTCTTTAAGCAGGCCAAGGAGAAAGCGCCCTGCATCGTGTTCATTGACGAGATCGACGCCATCGGCAAGAAGCGTGACGGCCAGCTGGGCGGTAACGACGAGCGCGAGCAGACCCTGAACCAGCTGCTGACGGAAATGGACGGCTTCGAGGGCAACAACGGCGTTATCATTCTGGCGGCCACCAACCGCCCCGAATCCCTTGACCCGGCGCTGACCCGCCCCGGCCGCTTCGACCGCCGTGTGCCCGTGGAGCTGCCCGACCTGAAGGGCCGCGAGGAAATTCTGAAGGTACACGCCCGGAAGATCAAGGTGGCCGAGGATGTGGATTTCAGCAAGATCGCCCGCATGGCCTCCGGCGCGTCCGGCGCAGAGCTGGCCAACATCGTCAACGAGGCGGCGCTGCGTGCCGTTCGTGATGGCCGCCGCTTCGCCACGCAGGCCGATCTGGAGGAGAGCATCGAGGTTGTCATCGCAGGCTATCAGAAGAAGAATGCCATCATGACCGACCACGAGAAGAAGATCGTGTCCTATCACGAGGTAGGCCACGCGCTGGTGGCGGCCATGCAGACCCACTCCGCCCCCGTGCAGAAGATCACCATTGTCCCCCGCACCTCCGGCGCGCTGGGCTACACCATGCAGGTGGAGGAGGGCAACCACTATCTCATGACCAAGGAGGAGATCGAGAACAAGATCGCCACCTTTACCGGTGGCCGTGCCGCCGAGGAAGTGGTGTTCGGCTCCGTCACCACCGGCGCTTCCAACGATATTGAGCAGGCCACCAAGCTGGCCCGCGCCATGATCACCCGCTACGGCATGAGCGACGAGTTCGGCATGGTAGCGCTGGAGACCGTTACCAACCAGTATCTGGGCGGCGACGCATCCCTGGCCTGCTCCGCCGAGACCCAGACGAAGATCGACCAGCAGGTGGTGGCCTTGGTGCAGAAGCAGCATGACAAGGCCGTCAAGATCCTGATGGATAACCGCGAAAAGCTGGACGAGCTGGCCACCTACCTCTATGAGAAGGAGACCATCACCGGCGAGGAGTTCATGCGGATACTGAACAAGTGAATCACAGCCTATAACGAACCGC
>CAVBAZ010000314.1:0-8515 GCA_963593515.1 Bacteroidaceae bacterium | reverse complement strand
AAATTACTGCCTTCGTGTAGGTGGAGCCTACGTCGCAGCCGCCAAAATATTTCATGTCGTATTACTCCTTTAAATGATAGATTCAATGGGAAATGCTTACATGCAGATATCGTCGTCGAACTCCAGCAGGGAGGGATCCACAGGCTCCGCCTTCATGACGGTGCGCATATACTCGTTGACCTTGCCGCGCATGGTCTTGCGGGACACGGTACGGGGATCCATCAGGTCGTGCTCGATCCAGATCATGTGGCGCTTCTGCTCGCGGGCCTGATCGTCCAGAATACCCTGCAGCGTCGCCATGTTCTTGCAGGCCACGTTCTGGTACATAATAATGATGTCGATGTTCCATGCCTCGCACTGACGCCACAGCTCGTCCACCACGTTGCGGTAGCCGCCGTTGGTGTGACGGCGCATGACCATGCGCTCGTACAGACGGGCCAGATCCATCAGGGCCTTTTCCTTATCCTCGGTCTCCAGCGGCTTGGTGAAGTTCAAAGACTCCATTTCCACCAGAATATCCACGCCCCAGCAGTTGGCCAGCCAGTTGGAGAAGTTGGCGTAATAGTGAGCGGGGCAAGACCACACGATGCCGCGGTACTTCATCTTGCCGCGCCAGGCCTCCTCGCCGCGGTCATAGGCCTGCAGCATCAGCTTGTTGACCTTCTTGCAGGTCTTCATCACGCGGGGATCGGCACCGCCGTCCATCTCGTAGTTCCACTTGCGGAACAGCTCATAGCAGGGGCCGAGGATCTGGGGCTTGGTGGTCTTGTTGACCTCCCACTTCTCCAGCTCGTACTTGGTCTCCTCATTGAACCGCTTCATGGCGGTGAAATAGGCATCCCAGTTCCACTTGGCGCCGGTCTGCTCCTCCACGAACTTGATGCAGGCCTTGATATCCTCGGCGGCGTCCTCCACTGTCTCCTCGTACTCGTAGCGGACGGGGAAGGTCAGGTGGAACACAGGCAGCTCGGGGAAGCGGCGGGACATATAACTGGAGGCCATGGTGGAGCCGTCGCAGGGCATGGAGGAGGAGATGAAGCACTTGCCCATATGGGGCAGGGCATCGATGACCAGAGCGCCGCACTCGGAGGAGGGCACCGGGCAGGTGTCGGCGGGCAGGCCGAAGGACTCCACCGCGTCGATATAGGGCACGCAGGTCAGCTGGTCGATCTCGGACACCAGGAACACGGGCATCAGCTGGTAGGGGATACCCAGCAGGTCGGGGAAGCCCGCCATGATTTGGCCCATGGTCATCTCGTCAAACAGCACGACCTTCTTGTTCAGCTCGGCGCTGTTGCCGTTCTTCTTGTCGCACTTGGCGAGGAACACCAGATTCTCGGCCACATAGCGGAAGATATCGTAGATCATCAGATGGCTCATTTTCAGCGCCCGACCGCGCTGGCCCATGGTGTTCTTGTCCATGAAGCTGACGCAGCAGATGTAGGAGATCATCCAGCGATAGTAAAGCGTGGTGTTCAGGGCGGGGACCAGATCCTTGGAGAAGGTACCCAGCAGCATGCCCCACATCTTCAGCCAGCCGGCGAAGTCGATGGCGGTGCTCTCCAGACCGCGCCACTCACGGCGGACGGTGACCATGTCGCCCTTGCGGTACAGGTCGCCCAGACGCTTTTCACCGTTCAGCAGCAGATCCTTCCGCTCGGCGCAGGTCATATTGCAGATGTCCTTGACCTCGCGTGCCACGCGGCGGCCATCATCCTTGATACACTCCCACTGGCGGCGGAAGAAGGCTTTATAGTCGGCCTCCTTGGCCATACCGGCGATGATGCCGCCCACTTCCTTCAGGTTATCCAGCTGGGCCTTCAGATCCATATTATCCTTGGCCTTGAAAAAGGCGGGATTGGGATACTTGTTATTCTTTTTGGCCATTAGTTGCTACCTCCGTTCTTCTGGATGCGCTTGATCTCCAGCGACTCCACAAACGCCTGGAAGCGGGTGCGGAGCTGACCGGAGGAACGGGCGTTATAGGGACGGTCGATGGACAGCACGGGCCAGCCCATTTCGGTGGACATGATGTGGCTGGCCAGCGCGCGCTCGAAGCCCCAGTAATCACAGAACTTCATCTGCTCATAAATGATGCCGTCGGCATTGTACTCACGGGCCAGCCGGTCGGCGGTCTGGCGGCGCTGGGCCACCTTTTCGTCGCTGATGTAGCGGGCGCACTCGCTGACCTCCATGTAATGGCGGCAGATCTGATCCAGCGCGGGCTCGTCGTCATTCAGCTCGATGACCTCGCGGCCGGGGGTAGAACCGAAGCAATAGCGGTCGGACACCACCAGCGCGCCGCAGTCCTCGATCAGCTTGGTGAGGCTGGGGTCGTCGATCTCGCTGCCCACTACGGCCACCTTGGCACGGAATGCGGGCTTCTCGTCAGGCTCGCGGTGCTTCAGCTCCTCCAGCGTCTCACGCAGGTAGGGGAGGATCAGGTACTTGGGACATGTATAGGTCACCAGATTCAGCACATGGAACTCATAGCCGGTGATGACGGGATTCTCCGCCTTGCGCATCTGGCCAATCTCGGAGATGATGCGGCAGACCTCATTGTGCTCTTTCACGGCCTTGCGGATGGCCTTGTCGGAGGTATCCACGCCGTAATTCTTCTCCATGATATCCAGCAGACGAATACGCATCTGCTTGGTGTAGTGGCGCACAGAGTAGTCCACCACCTTATAGGGCATGTCGGTGTGGGTGACGAAGAAGTTGGGCTTCTCGTTCATCTTCAGTAGCTCAAAGTGCTCGTAGAAGCGGTTCATCATGGAACAGGCATCCACGCCTGCCAGACCGTCAAGGAAGTTGTAGCCGCCCTCAATACCACGCTCTACCAATGCCCGGGCATACTCGCAGGTATAGTTGGACATGTAGTAGGTGGCGATGTCGATGGAGCCGGTTCTCGGTGCGCGCAGACGCACGGAGAAGCAGTTCCCCACGTTCAGCAGCACCTCGGGAATGTGGAAGCAGGTGTAACCGATGGCCAGCTTGCCGTCGGCTTTCGCCTTCTCCACCAACTCATTGTCGGCGTTCTCCAGCAGGTTTTCAAAGTAGATCAAATGCTTCAGGTCTCTCAAGTTATCAACACCTCTCTCCTAGTTTTTCAAAGGATCGCCAATTTTGTCAGCGCCGTCCGTGCGCCCTGCATGATGGGGGAGTCGTCCGGCAAATCAAAAACACTTCGGCCCTGAATATCGTTGGCGGCGTGGCTGGCGTCGCCGGGGATATAGGCAAGAACTTCCGTGCCTTCAATATGGATACAGGGGATCATGCTCTCATCCATGACCCGGTTCACGATAGCGCCGCAGCGCTGGTACATCACCAGCTCGTCCGCCACGCGCTTGATGGTATCAATGACCTGTGTGCCCTTGCGGCTGGGGTCGGTGATCAGCACCAGATGAGTGACCTTTTCCATCACCCGGCGGTTGATCTGCTCGATTCCGGCCTCGCCGTCGATGACTACATAGTCGAAGTCACGGCTCAACAGGCTGATGACCTCTTTCAGATAGGCGTTTACCTTACAGTAGCAGCCGGCAGTCTCCGGACGGCCAATGGCAAGGAAGGAGAATTTCTGCTTCTCCACCATGGTGTCAAAGATCCGGTAGCGGGCCTCGCTGAGCAGCTCGATGGCCTCTCTCGGCGCGCCGTCCTCCACTGAGGCGACGATGTTCTTGCGGATATCGTCCAGCGTCTCTTTGACCTCTACGCCCAGCGCGGTGGAAAGTCCCACAGCGGGGTCGGCATCAATGGCGAGGATGCGGCTGTCGGGGTAGCGTTCTGTCAGCAGCCGGACAAAGGCCGCAGAGATGGAGGTTTTTCCCACGCCGCCCTTACCGGCCACGGCAATGATCTTGGTGTCTCTGTTCAACGGGGGTCACACGTCCTTTCCGTATAGGGTACGATAAATGAGTCCGTACCGCGCTGTACCACGCGGAAGGAAAAATGAACGTTACTGTACAAAAGAAAATATTTTTGTGCATTATTGCCATTTTTCCAATATCATTTTACCATGAAACAGGGCAAGTTGCAATGAAATAATTTGATTTTTTGCACTTTTTTTGTTGATTCTGAAAAGATTATGTGATATGCTGGGTTTGTCAATGAACGCCTGCCGCCGGCAGGTGATAACAGGAAAGTGAGGGAATATCATTGAAGAAAGACGCATTAGTTCAGCAGCTGGTCAACAGCTACGGAAACTGGGTTCGTACCGACTGTGAGAATCGCGAGGGCGGTACGTCGCGGATGACCAAGGAGTATTATCCGTATACCTCCCTGTTTTCCCCCATTCAGATCAATAAGCTGACGGTGAAGAACCGCCTCGTCATGGCGCCCATGGGCAACTGTCAGATGGCCGAGGAGAGCGGCCGTCCCAACGACAAGATGCTGCAGTACTTCTTCGCCCGCGCTGAGGGCGGCATCGGCCTGCTGACCACTGGTCTGATCCCCATCAGCCACCACATCGACGCCTCCGTTACCGAAAAGGGCAACTATTCCTACTTCCCCCGTATCGACGGCACCCGTACTAACTTCATGGGCTGGCGCGATCTGGCGCAGGGCGTCCACGCCCGCGGCAGCCGCATCTTCATCCAGCTGACCCCCGGTCTGGGCCGCGTGGGAAATCCCCAGTGCCTGCTGACCAAGTTCCAGTTCCCTGTATCCGCCTCCGTGAACCCCAACTTCTATCTGCCTGACGTGCCCTGCCGTCCTCTGACAGACATCGAGTGCGACCGCATCATCAAGAACGCCGGTCAGGCCTCTATCGACGCCAAGACCATGGGTCTGGACGGCGTGTACCTGCATGGCCACGAGGGCTACCTGCTGGATCAGCTGACCAGCCCTGCCTTCAACCGCCGCAAGATCGGCAAGTACGCCGACTGGCAGCGCTTCGGCATTGAGCTGATCAAGACCATCCGCAAGCGCGTCGGCCCCTATTATCCCATTATGTACCGTATCGACCTGAGCCTGGCGCTGGAGGAGACCTACGGTGAGCGCATGAACACCGTCAAGACCCTAAAGCACTTCAAGAACGGCCGTTCCATTGCCGATACCCTGAACTACATGGAAAATCTGGTGAAGGCCGGTGTCGATATGTTCGACGTTGACCTGGGCTGCTATGATAACTGGTGGCTGCCGCATCCCCCCGCAGGCATGCCCGCCGGCTGCTTCCTGGATGTCAGCAAGGTGGCCAAGGAGTATTTCGCTGCCCGCGGCATCAAGTCCAATGTGGGCGTGGAAGTGCCTATCGTGGCCGTCGGCAAGCTGGGCTATCCCGACATCGCCGAGAAGGCGCTGCGTGACGGTAAGGCCGACATGATCATGCTGGGCCGTCCCGTGCTGGCCGATCCCGACTGGTGCAACAAGGCCTACGCCGGTAAGGTGGAGGAGATCCGCCCCTGCATCGGCTGTCAGGAGGCCTGCGTCAACGAGTTCGTGGAGGGCGGCCATCCCCAGTGCGCTGTCAACCCCCGCACCGGCTTCGAGGATGTGCTGCCCGCCATCCCCGCCAGAGCCGAGAAGGTCAAAAAGATCGCCGTGGTGGGCGCAGGCTGCGCCGGTCTGAACTTCGCCATTACCGCCGCACAGCGCGGCCATACGGTGGAGGTCTTTGAGAAGTCCGACAAGATGGGCGGCAAGATGCACGCCGCAGGCGCTCCCCTCAGCAAGTATGAGCTGAAGAACTACATGGATTGGCTGGTGGCGCAGGTGGGTAAGACCGAGGGCGTTACCGTTCACCTGAATACCCCTGTGGACAACGCGCTGCTGAAGAAGGGCAATTACGACGCCGTGGTGTTCGCCAACGGCAGCCGCGAGGGCGTGCCTCCCATTCCCGGTCTGGACACCGTCCGTCATATCGACGCCATCCACCTGCTGACCCACCCCGAGGAGCTGGCGGATACTGATAAGAAGATCATCGTCATCGGCGGCGGCGCTGTGGGTCTGGAGACCTCCTTCTGGCTGGCTACCGAGAAGCTGCGCAAGGTCACCTGCCTTGAGATGCTGGAGCACTTTGAGGAAGGCGCCTGCACCGCCAACCGCGGCCACCTGATCCACTACTTCGAGGCCGATGGCGGCGAGCTGGTGAACTGCGCCCGCGTGCTGCGTATCGAGGACGGCCATGTGGTGGTGGCTCACAACCGCTCCAAGGCTGTGCCCGACCCCTACTGCACCTGGTCTCCCATCATTCCCAAGAACATTGAGAACCCGCTGGCTCCCAAGATGACCAACGAGGAGTATATCGAGCAGTATGACGCTGATCTGGTGGTCATGGCCATCGGCGCCAAGGGCGACGACCGTCCCTTCCTGTCCGCGCAGGCGGAGATGGTGGCTCCCGAGGTTCACAACATCGGCGACAGCTACAACACCGAGAAGCCCGGCAATATGTGGCAGTGCACCAAGGCTGCCTACAATCTGGCCATCCGCATCTAACTTCCACGATATCTGGAAAGCCTTCCCGCTTGGGAGGGCTTTCCTTTTTGCCGTCACCGCGAAGGCCGTGGCGACATAGGATGGTACAGAAGCCTGGCAGGGAGGAGGGAACCACATGAGAGGGAACGGAGAGCACTGTCTTGGGATCTGCGCGCTGGCCTTGGGGCTGGGTATTTTCATCGCCGCCGTATTCCCGGTGGGCTGTCTGATGTTTCTGGTGGCCTTCCTGCTGATCGCCTGTGGGATCGCCTGTTTGAAAAGGAGGTAGCAACATGAAGATCGTGGTTTGGAAAGCGCCCAAAATGCTTCGCGGCCTGCTGCGCAGTATTTTCGGTATCAAGGAATAAACGGAGGAATGCCCTCATACAGTGGACTAACAATACCGATTGAGAGGGCTGAACATATGGAATTGGGCTTGCAATTTGAAGATATTCTCTGCTATGAAGCGTCGCCGAAGGTCGTATCTACCCATGAGGAATCGCTGGAGACCGCCATCCCGGAGTATTGCCCCGACATGGCCCGCATTGTGGATACCGCAGGACGCCTTATCATCCGGGAGCGGCAGTTGACCGGCGAGCACTGCACGGTATCCGGCAGCGTGAAAGTCACAGTACTTTACACCTCCGAGGAGACCGTAGGACTGCGGAGCCTGACAGTCTCCGTACCGTTCTCCTGTGCATTGGATGACCGCTCACTGTCCGCCTGCGGCACCATCTGTGTTGAGGGGCGTGTGCTGCTGGCGGAGGCACGCGCCGTCACGTCCCGAAAGCTATACATCAAGGTCATGCCGGAGATCACCGTGACCGGCTACCGTGCCGTCAAGCGGCGACTTGCCTGCGGTGTGCAGGAGGAGCCGACGATCCGAAAGCGCTGCCGGCAGCTGGAACTGGATCTGCTGACCGCAATATCCGAAAAGGGATTTTCCTTTACAGATGACGTGATGTTAGATGCCGACTGTGCGCCGGAGGATCTGCTGCTGCACCGCATGTGCCCCGTGATATTGTCCGCCCAGCGATTAGGCAACAAGCTGATGATAAAGGGAGAGATGCAGCTTTACGCACTCTACCGGGATGAGAATCATACGCTGCGGCAGTATGATGCCGCCGTGCCGTTCTCGCAGATTTTGGATGTGGCAGAGTTGCCGGACAGCGCGGAGTATACGCTGTCGCCACAGATCGGCGAGTGTGATGTCCGCGTCCTGCGAACGGACGGCGGCAGCGGCTTTGGCCTGACGGCCCGTGTGGATGTTTGCCTGATGGCGTATCAGCACCGCACCGTTACTTACCTTGACGATCTATACAGCACGCATTTTGATACGACACTGGAGCGGCAGAATATTGTCATTCCGCTGGCAAAGCCCGATAGCCGGGTAGAGCAGGAAGCCCGTATCCAACTGGAATTTGAAGGCGGGGAGCCGTTCATCAGTGTCACCGCCATTGACTGCGCACCGGTCGAGGTATTTCCCGATGAGGAGCAGGTCACGCTGCGTGCCGCCCTGCATGTGCGGCTGCTGTATCTGGATGAGTCCGGCGCGCCGGTCAGCACCGAGCGGACGGTGGAATGTAGCGCCGCCGTTCCGGAGGTCACAGGGCCTGTATCCGCCTGCTGCTGCCGCGCGGCGCTTCGGTTTACCGGCGGCACATGTCAGGTATCGCTTCCGGTGACCTTTACGATCGCCAACAACAGCGAGACTGTTATCAACAGTATTACCGCCGTGACAATGACGGAGCCTGCCGACGCCGTCTCCGCCCGGCCCAGCCTGATCCTTTGCAGGCTGGGGGAGGGGGAGACGCTGTGGGATGTTGCCAAGCGGCACCACACGGATGAAGAGGCCATTCGCAGCGCCAATCATCTGGAGCAGGACGAGGATATCAGGTGCCATATGCTGCTGATCCCCAAAACGAGGTAGCCTCCAACCAAGTCTGAAACATTGAGAATCATAAAACGAGAGCGTGATGCTCTCGTTTTATGATTGGATACGAAAAGAGCAGACGCATGGAAGCTTTCCATGCGTCTGCTCTTTGCATATAATTCTATATTCTATTAGGAGGGAGTTTGCTTTATTTTTTCTTGTTCTTCTTGT
>CAVBAZ010000313.1:0-9012 GCA_963593515.1 Bacteroidaceae bacterium | reverse complement strand
CGCCCACGATCTCCGGCGGCGCCTCCACGCCCTGCACCCGCACCGGCAGCAGCAGCACCTTTGCGATGGGATAGCGCCGCCGCAGAATACGGATCATATCGTGTACCGCCGCGCCCGCCGACGAGGTGACGATGGCGATGCGCTGCGGGTACAGCGGCAGCGGCTTCTTGTGGGCGGGGTCGAACAATCCCTCCCGGTTCAGCTTGTCCTTCAGCTGCTCAAAGGCCACGTACAGGTCGCCGATGCCGTCCGCCGACAGGGACGTGCAGTACAGCTGGTACGCGCCGTCACGGGGATAGACGCTGATGCGTCCTCCGGCGATGACCTGCATGCCGCTCTCGGGGCGGAACCGCAGCTTCCCCGCGCTGCCCCGGAACATGACGCAGCGGATGGCGCTCTCGCCGTCCTTCAGGGTGAAATAGTGGTGTCCGGAGGGATAGATCTTATAGTTGGACAGCTCGCCCCGGATCAGCACTTCACTGAGCTGGGGCACACCGTCGATGATGCTCTTGATGTACTGGTTGACCTCCGTCACGTTGAAAACATGTTGCTCCATGTTGCGCTCCTCTACTGAAAAAGGCAGGGCGTCTGCCCTGCCCTTTTGTGTTTACTCCTTGATCTCCTGCCGCAGGAAGCTGCCCAGTATGCCGTTGACGAACTTGGCCGTCTCCGGCTCGTCGTACTTACGGGTCAGCTCCACCGCCTCGTTGATGGCGACGCCGTGGGGGATATCCGGCATATACATGATCTCGTACATGGCCAGCCGCATGATGGCCGAGGCCACCAGTGAAATGCGGTCAAAGCGCCAGCCCTTGGCGTACTTTTCGATGTAGGTATCCAGCTCGGCGGCGTGCTCCGCCACACCGGAGACCAGACGGCGAATGTAGGCCTCCTGCTTTGCATTGGGCCGCTGGGCGTACAGGTCACACTCCGGGGCCAGCTCGGCGAACTTCTCCGCAGACAGGTAGTGATCCAGAAATTCCCCGATGGGCAGGTCGGTAAAGCTCAGCTCAAACGCCAGATGCATGGCGATCTCACGGGCAGTATTGCGTGTCATATTCTTCTCTCTCTTTTTCGTCGGTTTAGTTGAAGCTGATGCCGCCCACATGGACGTTCACGGCGGACACGGGATAGCCGGTGGTGCTCTCCAGCGCCTGATAGACGGCGTTCTGTGCCTTCTTGGCCACCTCGCCGATGGTGCAGCCGTAGCGCACCGTGATGAACACATTCACCATAATGGCGTCGCCGTCCATCTCCACGCGGATGCCCTTTGCGGTCATCTTCTTGCCGCCCATGAAGTCCGACACGTTGGCGCTCATCAATCCGGTGACATCCTCCACCTCCAGCACGGCGGCGGACGCGATAGACGCCACCACCTCCTCGGAGATCTGGATGGTGCCCAGCTCCTCCCGATGGGTCATATACTCTTTATTCTCAGGCATAACGATGTGTCTCCTTGTAATAAAACTCATTCGTAAAATTCAGTATACCATTTCCCGCCGGAAATTACAACAACAATTTGCGTCGGGAACGGTAAAAATGCTTTGCAGAATTCGCCGCCCGAAGGCGGCGAACTTTTCTATCATGCCGCTTGCGGCGGCATACCTCAGCTTTTCACGCTTCACTTTTCTCTCTTATCTGCACCCGCAGGGTGTTTCAGTCCGCCTCCATGATCTTGATCTGTCCGGCGGTGTACTGGGTCTCGTTGATGACGATGTCCTTGATCCGGGCCACGTCCGTGGCGTCAAGGCCGTTCTCACCGGCAGCCACTACCACGCTGCATGAATCCGAGCCCATGAACACCACGCAGTCGGCGTAGCCCTTGGCCGTCACCAGATTCTCGATCTGAGCCTCCGCCACGGTGTAGCCCGCCAGCACCTGCAGGGTTTGGCTGGCCTCGTTGCACACCTCCTCAGTGGCGTTTTCGTCCAGCTCCGCCTCCTGCAGCATGCTGATGGCGCTGTCGCGGGCCTGCTTACGGCTAAGCCGCGCCGTGGCAAAGTAATCGTTTTCGCTGGTGGCCGTATCGCTGGCTACGGTGACGCCCTCGCCATTCTCGTTGACCAGCGTGGCCTGGCCCAGAATTTTCTCCGTACCCGCCACGTTTCCGGCATACCGCCAGTTCAGGTAGACCGACGTTCCCACCAGCACCAGCACCGCCAGTACCACCGCCGGACGCTTCCAGTTCTTCTTCCATTGGATCTTCATGCTCTTGCCCTCCTGCTTTCCGCTATATTCTTATTTCCATTGCACGACCGTGATCTTGTCGCTGCCCAATCCCGTCAGCACTGACACCGCCTGAATGACCGCCAGATGGACACTGCTGTCACCCGCGCCCTGACAGACCACCACCGCGCCCTGATAAACGGGGTAGGTCTGCTCCGTTACCACCACGTCCTCATAGCCGCTGCCCCGGTTCAGCGTCACCACATCCCGGTCCTGACGGTTTTCCGTGTCCCGCAGGCTGGTGCTGCGGTTCTCCGCCAATTGCAGGGACGATCCGCTTTTCAGCGTCAGCATCACCTGCACCTGCCCTACGCCCCGGATGCGGCCCAGCAGCTGCTCCAGCCGCTTCTCCGTCTCCGCCAGCGAGTAGGCCTCGGACACGCTCACCGGCTGGTCGGACGCAGTCTGCTGCTCTCCCTTTCCGGAGGGCAGCAGCATCAGCACCACACCGGCCAGCACCACCAGCGCCACATATTTGTACTTTTTTACATAGGATATGAGCTTCTCCTTCGCCATATGCCTCACTCCGTTTCCTGCCAGTGCTGACAGTCCTCACCGATGCCCAGATCGGTCCCGATCACCTCCGCCAGCGCCGGGTTCCTTGGGATATCCAGCGTCACCTCCACCGGAAACGGCACGCCGTCCCGCTCCTGACAGACCACCTCCGGATGACAGGTCAGACCCAGTGCCGCCGCTTTTTCTGAAATATATGCGGCGGTCTCCTGTTGTATGATGACTGCCATCTCCTGCCGGTTGGCGTCGGTATATGCTTCTGTCTGCTGCTGGATCGCGCCCTCCCACGCTTCGTACTGCCAGCGGAGGCTGTCCATATCCAGCGTCAGCAGCGGCCGGAGCACCACCAGCAGCATTACAAGGCCGCCGGTGCATTTAGCGATGGTCAGCAAAGCGCCCTTGGGGATCAGCGCGTAGAGGATGGACAGCACCATGGCCGCCGCCACGATGCCGAAGATCCATGTCCGGAAAACACTCATGGGATCACCACCGATACAGAGGATGTGATAGAGATCAACAGCAGCAGGGCGCAGCTTCCCACCATGCCCAGCATCAGGCCAAAAGCGCTGCCCAGCGCGTCGATCAGCTCCACCAGCGTGCCGTTTCCGGCGGTGCCCGCCAGAAAGGCCGTGATCTTATACAGCAGGTACTGCACCGCCAGCCGCAGGAAGGGCGTCAGACAGGTGGCCAGCACCGCCAGCATGCCGAAGATGCCGATGGAGTTTTTCAAAAGTCCCGCGCCGGACAGCACGCTGCCGCTGGCCTGAGAGATGATGCCGCCCACCACCGGCACCGCCGTGGAGATGACCGTGCGGGTCACCTGTAAGGTCAGCGCGTCGGCGGAGGTGGCCGCCGCGCCGGAGATGGTCAGATAGCCGGTAAACAGCACCAAAGCAGCAGTCAGCGCCCATGTGACCACCTTCTTGATACCGGCGGCGATGCGCTTGAGGGGATTTCCCGGCAGCATGGCGTCAGCGGCGGACGCTGCCACATAGAAGTACACCAGCGGCAGCAGCACACTGTGGATCAGCGTCATCAGGAGGTTGGCGAAGAACACCGTGGCCACCTGCCGCACGCCGGCCGACACGATGCCGCCGCTGGCCGCCACCGCCGCCGCCAGCGACGGCAGCAGCGCCTTGCTGAGTACATCCAGTTGCTCCATGGTCTCCGTTCCCGCGCCCATCATGGTCTGCACGTCGCCCGCCGCCGTCAGGGTGATGACCAGCACGAAGGACAGCGGCACGAAATTAGCCATCATGGGATGCTCCGCCGCCTGAAAGCTGCCCTCCGCCACACCGTACAGCAGCACCGCGCCCAGCAGCACCACCATCACCCGCAGGCTGCTGCGGAACTCCGCCGCCAGCAGCTGACAGGCTTTGTCCCACAGCTGCGCCGCGCCCTTGGACAGCGTACCGCTGTCGGCAGACTCCCCGTCCAGCTGCTCCAGCAGCGCCTGCGCATCGGGAGATAGGGCATCCTCCACCTCCTCCGGCAACGCCGCCCACGCCGGTACGGCGCACAGCAGCAGCAACAGAAGCGCCGCCGCGGCCACGATACGCCCCTTCACAGCAGTCCCTCCAGCATCTGCCACGCCGCCCGGAACAGCGGCAGCGACACCAGCAGCGCGGCGAAAGCGCCCGCGATCTCCACCAATCCCGCCATAGCGCCCTCCCCCGCGTCCCGGCACAGTGCGCCGCCGGTACGGCTGACAAGGGCGATGGCCACCGTTTTCAGCAGCGGCGTGAACAGCTCGGCGGACAGGCCGCCCCAGTCCAGCAGCTCCCGCAGAAAGTCCGTGACCTCCTCCAGTCCCCTTGCCAGCGCTGCCAGCACCGCCACGCACACCGCCAGCGCCAGCAGCAGCGCCGTATCGGGGCTTGTCTTTTTCAAAAGCGCCGTCAGCACCGCGCCCAGCAGGCATACCGCCGCAATCTTGGCTGCCGTCTCCATCACAGGGAAAACAGGCTCTTGACCAGATCGAACAGGTCGCTGATCTGCTGCAAAAGCATCATCAGCACCACGATCAGCCCCGCCAGCGTGGTCAGCAGCGCCTGCTCATCCCGGCCCGAGCGCACCAGTATCAGGTTCAGCACCGCCACCAGTATCCCGATGGCGGCGATCTTGAAGATCAGATCCACATCCATGCTTTTCTCCTCACAGCAGTAAAATGATCAGCAGCCCCGCCGCCGACAGCAGCCCCGCCAGCCACAGCTTCGCGCTCTGCTTCTGCTGCTCTGCCCGGCGGCGGCAGGTATCCTTCAGCTGCCGGGCGGCATACAGCAGCGCGGCGGTCAGCTTTTCCTCGTCGCCGGTCAGCTCCAGCGCCGCCGCAGGCTCCACCTCCGCAGGCAGCGTGGAAAACACCAGACGCCACGCCTTCTGTAAAGGCATACCGACCTGCAGCAGCTTTTCCACCCTGTGGAAGTATCCACCGGCCAGCGGATAGCGCTGCATGGCCGACAAAATATCCGGCAGAGGCTTTTTCTGCCAGCGGATGGCCGCCGCCATGGCGTCCAGCGCCGCCGCCAGCTCCCGCAGCAGCTGTGTCAGCCACAGCGCCCGCCGCTGGCGGGCCGTAAAGGCCCACAGGGCCGCCGCCGTGATCAGCGCCGCGCCCAACAGCTTCCCCATCACAGCACCGCCACCTGATAGCGGCGCTCCGCGCCGTGGCGGGTGATGGTGACCGCACGCTCAAACACCTTCAGCTTCAGCAGCTGGGCGAACAGAGGCTTGCGCTTCAACTCCTCCACGTCCGCCGCGTGGATGGTGGCCAGCAGCGCCACGCCGCAGTTAGCCGCGGCGGACATGGCAGACAGATCCTCCCGCAGGGTGATCTCGTCCACAGCGATGATCTGGGGATTGGCGGAGCGCAGCACCATGGGGATGCCCGCCGCCTTGGGACAGCCGTCCAACACGTCCGTATGGCAGCCCACCGCCAGCTGCGGCACGCCCCGGTGCATCCCGGCGATCTCGCCCCGTTCGTCCACCACCGCCACACGCCGGGCGGCGTGAAGGTCGGAGCCATTGGACAGGGCGCGGATCATGTCCCGCAGCAGTGTGGTCTTGCCCAGTCCCGGCGGCGAGAGGATCACCGTGGAGCAGAAGCGCTCCCCCTCCCACAGCTGGGGCAGCACCGTGTCAGACAGGCCCTCCTGCTCCCGGCCGATGCGGATGCAGACGGAGGAAAAGTCCCGCAGATTGCGGCTGCCGCCCTCCCGCACCACGGCGGTGCCGCACACGCCCACGCGAAAGCCGCCGGGGGCGGTGAGATAGCCCTGCGCCAATGTGTCGGTGACGGCGTAGCGGGAATAGCCGGTGACCAGATCGCACAGCTGCTCCAGATCGGCCTGCGAGACGCAGGGCCGGGGCAGCTCCTGCGAGGGCCATATCTCCCCCTCCGGCAGCAGCACCGTCATGGGCTGTCCCGCCCGCAATCGCAGCTCCTCCGCCCGGATCTTCTGATGATCCGGCAGCTGGCGGGCCAGCCGCTGCCACTTGGCAGGCAGCAGCAACGCCGCCTGCTCGTACCGCGCGATGGCGTACCGCTCGTCCATCCGACCACTTCCCTCCTGTTTGATACTCCACTGTATGAGGGCATGGACAGGGTTATGACAACAAAAAACCACGCCCCGGCCAGATGGCTGGGGCGTGGTGTGTTATATGATGTTATTCTTCTTCCAATTGGCAGCCGCAGCTGGGGCAATGCTCCGGGATCCCGCTCTTTGTGTTCAGGTGTGCGTGACAACGGGGACAGCGGCAGTATTTATGGTATTGGATGCAGGCATAGGCCAAGATGCCTATGGCGACGACGCCGATGATCCACAAGTCGGTCAAAAGGCTCAGCACCCCCAGTACACCGACGATCGGCATACAGTTCCAGTACACTTTGCTGCTCTTCTTATAGTCCATTCTCTGTCCTCCTTACCCCCCGTAGAGGGCGGTGACCATCTGGGAATAGACCTGTTCGGGGTTGTCGCGGAAGCGCCGGGCCAGATCGTCGGCCATCTCCTTGGTGGCCACCATCAATTGCAGACGCATCACGTTGTCCACATCGTCGTTGAGACTCAGCTCCACGGTGTAGGTGCCGTTCTCCCGGCGCTCCACGCTGGCGCGTACCTGCGCCCGGCGCACCAGCTCCTGCCGGTAGGCAATGATGAGCTGGGTCGCCTTCATGCGGACGGAATAGGGCAGACTGGACTGGCAGATCTTGCTGTTCTTCAAGCCCTTTGGCGTAATGACATACTTCTGCTCCTCGTTGATGCGCAGATGATCGGTGTCCACCAGCTCGCTGAGACACTGGGAAAAGTCAAAATAGTCGATGCCGTCGTCGATCATGGTAAGCTCCTGTATATCGCTCAGGGGCATAGGCTCCGCCACACCGGCGGCCACATACAGGATCAGAAACTTGATCTCCAGCTTGTCGCGGATGAATCCAACGCTCATACCATCACGCTCCTTCTTCATCTATGATACGGAATTTTCGGAAATTTGTCAACGCTCCCGCACCACCACGTTCTCCTCCCCCAGCCACTGACGGCACTCCGAGAGCAGAGCCGGATGGTTCAGGCATTTGCCCGCCAACAGCTTTCCCGTGTCGGCCAGACGGATCTTCACGGGGGTCTCCCCCTCGAACATGGTCATGACCAGCCGGATATGGCGGAAGGCCACGCTGTCCATGCTGGAAAAGCGCAGGAAGATGGTGGCGGCCTTTTTCTCCTTGGGCGGCTCCGGCGCAGCGGGGACGGCCTTGGTATCCAGCGGATAAATGGTGTCGCACATGATCTGAGGCGGCTTTTCGTCCCGCACCGACAGGCGGCCCTTCACCACCACCGGAGTATTGACGGCCATATAGCTGCCGCACTGCTCGATGGTGCGGCTGAAGCACAGCAGCTCCATGGAGGCCACCTCGTCCTCCACCACCACATAGGCCATGAGGGAATTATTCTTGGTGGTGCGGGTGCGGTTGGAGGTGACGATGCCCGCAATGGTGACGTTCTGCCCGTCGGCATAGCGGGTGGGGCCGCCCTCGGCGGCAAAGTCCTCCAGAATATCGTGGATGGGCACCGCACCGACGGCACGGGCCGCGCCCCGGTAGTCGTTCATGGGATGGCCGCTGAGGTACAGGCCCGTGGTCTCCTTCTCCATGAACATCCGCTCGGTGGCGGTATACTCCGGCAGGTCGGGCAGGTGGATGGACGCGGCCTGGGTATTGCCTCCGCCGCCCATGCCGAACATGTCCAGCTGGCCCTCCACATTCACCTTGCGGCTGTTAGCGATGGCGTCCAGCACCTTTTCGTACACTTGAATCAGCTGGGAGCGATAGGCCCCCATGGTATCAAAAGCGCCTGCACGAATCAGGTTTTCCACCGCACGCTTGTTCATATCGCCGCAGTCGAACATCCGCTCGCAGAAGTCCTGAAAGGAGGTAAAGGACCCGTTCCTGTCCCGTTCGCGCACCAGCGCCTGAATGAAGCCCCGGCCAATGTTCTTGATAGCCACAAGGCCGAAGCGGATGCCGCCCTCCTCCACGGTGAAGCCGTCGTAGGAGCGGTTCACGTCCGGCGGCAGCAGGGCGATGCCGCACTCCCGGCACTCGGCAATATACTCCGCCACCTTGTCGGAGTTGTCCAGCACCGAGGTCAGCAGCGCCGCCATATATTCGCGGGTATAGTGGCACTTGAAATACGCCGTCTGATAGGCCACCACCGCGTAGCTGACGGCGTGGGCCTTGTTGAAAGCGTAGTTGGCGAAGTCGTAGATCTCGTCATAGATGGCCTGCGCGGTGGCCTCCGGGATGCCGTTGGCCACGCAGCCCTTGATGTTCCGGGCGGCGTCGCCGTGGAGGAAGGCCTCCCGCTCCCGTTCCACGTCCTTGGCCTTCTTCTTGGACATGGCACGGCGCACCATGTCCGCCTGCCCCAGCGAGTAGCCCGCCAGCTCCTGAAAGATCTTGATGACCTGCTCCTGATAGACGATGCAGCCGTAGGTGCCCGACAGGATGGGCTTCAGCGACGGGTGCTTGTACGTCACCAGCTTGGGATCGTGCTTGCAGGCAATGAACCGGGGAATGGATTCCATGGGGCCGGGGCGGTACAGGGCTATGATGGCGGTGATATCCTCGATGGACTGGGGTTTCAGGCCCAGGCACACGCCGGTCATGCCGGTGGACTCCATCTGGAACACGCCGGAGGTACGGCCCTCCGTCAGCATCCGGAACACCTCCGGATCGTCCATGGGGATCTTCTCCAGATCAAAGTCCGGGGTGTGGCGGTG
>CAVBAZ010000312.1:0-5122 GCA_963593515.1 Bacteroidaceae bacterium | reverse complement strand
CGGAGGCAGCTTGACCGCAAGCAGGCACAGCGGCGCTTGCAGACGCTCCAGAGCCGGAAAGCCCAGCTTGACGAGCGGCTGCAAGACCTCTACGAGCATCTGGTGGAGGGCGAGATGTCCCGTGAGAGCTTTGCGGCGCAAAAGAAAAGCATGACGGCGCAGGCGGAGGAAATCTCCCACACGATCTTGGAATTGGAGCGAAAAATGAGCGGCAGCGACGACAATGGCAATGCTGTGATTGAGCAATTCAAGAGCTATGCGGGCATTACGGCGCTGACCAAAGAGATTTCTGCCGAGCTGCTGCAATCCGTCACCATCTACCCGGATGGGCGCATGGACATCCGGCTGAACCTTGCCGATGAGATCAAAGCTCTGATGGAGACCCTACGCCGGGAATCCTGCACGGCGTAAATTTATTAGTCCTTTTTGTACAGCAGCCGATGACGGTTACACGGGTGCAAACTTCCAAAGACCCGATTGGCAGCGCATGATGTCTCTGGTGGATGAAGGGAAAATCGGCACCATCATCACGAAGGACATGAGCCGCATCGGTCGTAATTATCTGGAAGTCGGAATGTATACCGAGATCACATTCCCCCAGAATAACGTCCGGTTCATCGCCGTCAACAGCGGTGTGGACAGCGCCAACCAGCAGGACAATGAGTTCGTCCTATTTGTCAATATCATCAACGAATACTATGTCCGGGACGGCAGCAAGAAGGTGCGGTCTTCACTCCGGCTCAAGGGCGAATCCGGCGAACACCTGACCACGATTCCGCCGTATGGCTACGTCAAAGACCCGGAGGACTCGGAGCATTGGCTCGTCGATCCGGAAGCGGCACAGGTGGTCAAGCGGATCTTTTCCCTCTGCATGGACGGGAATGGTCCGACGCAGATCGCCCGGATGCTGAAAGAGAATCAGGTGCTGACGCCCACCGTTTATCAGGACAGGCAGAAACGGAAAGTACGCTGTGCGTTGCCGGAGAATCCCTACAACTGGAACGGCAGTACCGTTGCTGCAATTCTGGAACGGATGGAGTACTGCGGGCATACCGTGAACTTCAAAACACACCGGCAGTCCTACAAAATCAAGAAAACCATCGAGAACCCACCGGAGCAATGGAAGATATTCCGCAACACTCACGAAGCCATTGTGGATGAAGACACTTTCCAGCGGGTACAGGAGCTTCGCCGCAACAAGCGCAGACCGGCAAGGACGGGCAAGAGCAATCTCTTTTCCGGTGTTGCCTACTGTGCTGACTGCGGAGAAAAACTGTATTACTGCACCACGCAGAACTTTGAAGACCGGCAGGATCATTTTGTCTGCTCCACCTCCCGCAAGAAGGGAAAAGACGTGTGCGGAACACACTTCATCCGTGCGGTCGTTCTGGAAAATGGCGTGTTGAAGTTCCTGCAAATCCTGCTTTGGTATATCTCTGATTGTGAGGATCTGTTCCGTGATAAGCTGGGAGCAAAGCGCAAGGAGGACTTCAAGAAAGAGCTTGCCGCAAAACGCAGACAGCTTACGCAGGCGCAGCGCAGGATGGAAGAACTGGACCGCCTGTTCAAGCGGATCTATGAGGATAACATCTCCGGTAATATTAATGACAGCCGCTTTGAAAAGCTGTCCGCCGACTATGAAAATGAGCAGGCAGAGCTGACGGAGAAAATGCAGCTTTTGGAGCAGGAGATTGCGCAGCAGGAAGACGAAGCCGATAGCATCGAACAGTTCATTCTCCGGGCAAAGAAATATCCCAATTTGCAGGAACTGACGCCCGCCGTACTTCACGATCTTGTGAACAAGGTGTATGTCTGCGCTCCCGACAAGAGCAGCGGACATCGGGTGCAGGATGTGAATATCAGCCTTGCCTGCATCGGCTTCCTGCCCCAGAGCATTCTTTCCGAAATGGTCAATCACGCAGCAAAAAGCAGAACAGCGTGACTTTCGCCACGCTGTTCTCTCTTAAAATGTGAAACCTGTCTTATGCGCTGCTACCCGCACGGGCGGTTTTTTTGTCAGAGAAGAAAAGTTTGTAGGGGGCGGCGTCCTCGACGCCCCGTTTCCCTTACGGAAATACTTCGGTAAACCGGCGGGCCGTCGAGGACGCCGGCCCCTACGCAACAGCTATTGACAGACCCTTGTAAAGCGGTGCCCTCACCCCGCCGTACATCCATCAAAAAACAAGTTGCCTTTTCTGCCGGTTTGTAGCATACTAGGGGAGAGGAACATTTTCCGCAAAAGGGAGACACCAATGGAACGAGAACTGGAAACCATCCGACTATACTACGAAGACCCCTATATGAAGGAGTTCGAGGCGGTGGTGCTGGACTGCATCCCCGACGGCAAGAACTACCGCATCAAGCTGAACCGCACCGCATTTTATCCGGAGGGCGGCGGCCAGCCCTGCGATCTGGGGCGGCTGGGCAGCGAGCCGGTGCTGGACGTGCAGGAGGAAAACGGCATCATCTATCACACCGTGGCCCATTCCCTGACGGTGGCCGCCCCGGTGGTGGGGCGCATCGACTGGGCGCGGCGCTTCGACCACATGCAGCAGCACTCCGGCGAGCATATCGTCTCCGGCATGCTGTGCGAGACGTACCACTGCGATAACGTGGGCTTCCACATGGGGGCCGACGTGGTGACCATCGACTATAACGTGGAGATTCCGTGGGAGGGCGTGCTGGAGATCGAGCGGCGGGCCAACCGATACATACAGGAGAACCATACGCCCCGGATCTGGTGGCCGTCTCCGGAGGATCTGGCCGACCTGCCCTACCGCAGCAAGAAGGCGCTGGAGGGCCCCGTGCGGATCACCCAGTTCCCCGGCGCGGACATGTGCGCCTGCTGCGGCACTCATGTGGGCTCCAGCGCCGAGGTGGTGCTGGTGAAGTTCATCGGCTGGCAGAAGTTCCGTAACGGCGTGCGGCTGGAGCTGCTGTGCGGCCAGCGGGCGGTGGACTACCTGTCCGTGAACTGGCAGCAGAACAGCGCCATCGGCCGGGAGCTGTCGGTGAAGCCCGACGCTACCCACGCCGCCGTGCTGCGGCTGAAGGAGGAGCTGGCGGCGGTAAAGCAGAAGTGCGACGCGCTGGAGACCGAGAGCTTTGCCGTATTGGCAAAGCAGTATACGGGTGCAGGCAATGTGGTGCTGGTGCGGCCCACCATGGAGCCGGACGCCGTGCGGCGGCTGTGCGACACGGTGGCCCAGAGCTGCGGCGGACGCTGCGCCGTGTTCGCCGGACAGGAGGGCGCGTACAAGTACGCCGTCATCCATTCCGGCGCGGACATCCGGGGACTGGTAAAGGACATGAACGCCGCGCTTCACGGGCGCGGCGGCGGACGGGATGGCTTCGCCCAGGGCAGCGCCGCCTGCACGGAAGCGAACATCCATGACTTTTTTGGAGGACTGAACGAATGACACAACGTGGAAAACGGGTCTATCATGGCCGCCGTCCCGCCCCTATCGTGTGGCTCATCGCCCTTGTGGTGCTGATCGCCGCGGTGGTGCTGGTGGTGATCGGTCTCAGCAAGAAGGACAAGACCCCCGACGAAGAACCCGGTCAGATGGTGACGCCCAATACGCCGGATACCCCGGATGATACGCCGGACAACGATCCGGACAACACCCAGCAGCCGGTGGACACCAATACCAACGACCCCAGTCTGGCCACAGACGAGCCGTACATCGACGCCAATGGTATGCTGCAATACAGCACCAGGGGCCACTATGTGCAGGCCGACAGCTATCAGGGCGGCGGTGAGCCGGACTGGCAGCTGCTGCTGGTGAACGACTGGAATCCCCTGCCCGCCGGATATGACGACGGCGTGACCTTCACCACCGTCAGCGGCGGCAAGCAGGTGGACAGCCGCATCATTGACGCGGTGAACCGGATGCTGGAGGACGCCAAGGCTTACGATCTGGCGGTGGTCAGTGCCTACCGTCCCAAGGAGGAACAGGACACCCTCTACTGGCGGAAGGTGAAGCAGTACACCGACAAGGGCTATACCGATTTGGAGGCCCAGAAGGTGGGTGGCACTATCGTCAAGCGCCCCGGCTTCAGCGAGCATAACTGCGGCCTTGCCATGGACGTGGGTGGCAGCGGCGACTATACGCTGGAGCAGAGCTTCGCCAACACGGCGGCCTATACATGGATGATGGAGCACTGTGCCGACTACGGCTTTATCCTCCGCTTCCCGGAGGGGAAGGAGGACATCACCGGCGTCATCTATGAGCCGTGGCACTACCGCTATGTGGGCGTGGAGGCCGCGAAGTACATCATGGACAATGATCTGTGTCTGGAGGAATATCTGGCACAGGTGAAGAAGTAAGAGCAAAAGATAAACGAAAAGACCGCCGTTCGGCGGTCTTTTTGCGTGTGGGGAAAGGTTATCGGTGATCGCTTCGTAGGGGCCGGCGTCCCCGACGGCCCGCCGGTTTACAAAAGCATTTCCGTAAGGGGAACGGGGCGTCGGGGACGCCGCCCCCTACAAAATTTCTACCGGCATTCCCCCGTTTTCAAATTATGCCATGCAAAAAGAGAGCCTTGCGGCTCTCTTTTTCTTATCTTTTTTGGCAATGAAATCGAAGATTTCATGCCAGTTTTTTTTAATACGCCAGCTTCTCCGCCAGATATGCCTTCAACTCGCTGATGGGGATACGCACCTGCTCCATGCTGTCACGCTCGCGGACGGTGACGCAGTTGTCGCCGGCCTTCTCTGCGTCGCCCACGGTGTCGAAGTCCACGGTGATGCAGTAGGGGGTGCCCACCTCGTCCTCGCGGCGGTAGCGCTTGCCGATGGAGCCGGTCTCGTCGAAGTCGATCATCCAGTCCTTGGAAAGCTCCGCGTAGATCTCGCGGGCCTTGTCGCTGAGCTTCTTGCTGAGGGGCAGCACGGCGGCCTTGTAGGGAGCCAGCGCGGGATGCAGGTGCAGCACCACGCGGATGTCGTTCTTGGCTTCGTCCACGACCTCCTCGTCATAGGCGTCCACCAGCACGGCCAGCACGCTGCGCTCCACGCCCAGAGACGGCTCGACGACGTAAGGGATGTAGCGCTCGTTGGTCTCGGGGTCGAAGTAGGTCAGATCCTTGCCGGACACGGTCTGGTGCTGGGTCAGGTCGT
>CAVBAZ010000311.1:0-3134 GCA_963593515.1 Bacteroidaceae bacterium | reverse complement strand
CGGCGTGGCCACGGCCAGCGTCATCGCCCAGTGCCTGTCCGCCCTGCTGATCGTGCTGCATCTCGTGCGGCGGCAGGACGAGTGCCGCCTGTGCTGGCGGAAGCTGCGGTTCCACGCGCAAGCCGGCCGCCGGGTGCTGGCCATCGGCATCCCCACCGGCTTACAGAACGCCATTTTCGCCATCGCCAACCTGTTCGTGCAGGTGGGTGTCAACTCCTTCAACGCGGTGATGGTGTCCGGCAACTCCGCCGCCGCCAACGCCGACACCCTGATCTTCAACATGATGGCCGCGTTTTACACCGCCTGCGCCACCTTCGGCAGCCGCAACTGGGGCGCGGGCAACAACGACCGCATCCTGAAGAGCTACCGCATCAGCATGTGCTATGCCGCCATCGTGGGCGGCGTGGCGGGCGGCTTACTGTTGCTGTTCGGCCGAGAGTTCCTGTCGCTGTTCGCCAACGAGCCGGAGGTCATCGACGCGGGCATGCAGCGTCTGCGGATCATGGGCTTCTCCTTCGTGGTGGCCCCGTGGATGGATGCCAGCATCGCCGCCTCCCGCAGCATCGGCCGCAGCGTGGTGCCCACCATCATCGTGATCCTGGGCTCCTGCGTGTTCCGGGTCATCTGGGTATACACCATCTTCGCCTACTTCCACACCATCCCCTCTCTGTACCTGCTGTATATCTTCTCATGGGCCATCACCGGCACGGCGGAGTACCTCTACTTCCGCGTCAGCTACCGCAAGCATGTGCTGCAAAAACGCCCTGCATAACGAAAAAAGGGCCGTTCTGCTTCCGCAGGACGGCCCTTTTTCGTTATTTCTCGATCACATGGACGTTCAGGTGGTCATAGGTCATTTCCACGCCGTGCTTCTCGAAAGCATCCCGCAGGTTCTCGTTCAGGGCAAAGAAGGCGTTCCAGTAGTCCTCCGCTGCTGTCCAGCACCGGACGCTGTACTCGATGGAGCTGGCGCCGTAATTGGTGAGATACACCGTCGGCGCGGGATCGGACAGCACCTTCGGCGTGGCCGCCACCGCCTCCAGACAGGCGGCCTTCACCGTTTCCGTAGGCGCGTCGTAGGAGGCTGTTACCGTGCGCACCACACGGCGGCGGCCCAGCGCGGTATAGTTGATGATACGGGACGCGGACAGCTCTTTGTTGGGCTGCATGACGATCTGGCCGTCCGCCGTCTCGATCTTGGTGTGGTTCAGGGTGATCTCCCGCACGGTGCCCACCACGCCGCCGGACTCGATCTCGTCGCCAAGGCCGAAGGGATGTGAGGACAGGATCACCAGTCCCCCGGCCACGTTGCCCAGAATGTCCTCCGCCGCCAGCGTAACGCCCAGCGTCAGCACCGACATGATGGCCGTCAGGGACGTGGTGTTCACGCCCAGCGCCTCCGCCGTGATGATGACCGTCAGCACATAGAGGACGGCCTTGGCGGCGGTCAGAACGATCTTCTGCAGCCGGTCGTTGATGCGCCGCGCCTTCCCCAGCAGCCGCGTCACCAGCTTCATCACCAGCCGCACCACCACAAGACAGATCAGCAGTGTCAGCAACGCGGACAGGATATTGGCCAGCGTATACCCGCCCAGCGAGGTTTTTAGAATATCCGTTATACTCTCCATGGCGTCTCCTTTTCCTTACAGCAGCTTCACGCAGCGGATGCCGCTGTCCAGCATAGCGGCAAAAGTGTCGCCGTCAGTCTTTTCGCCCACGATGCTGCCGTAGTGGGTGGGAACGGCCACTTGAGGATGGATGACGTTGGCCAGCGCCGCGGTCTCGTGGGCCGTCATGGTATAGGTGCCGCCTGCGGGCAGGAAGGCCGCGTCACAGCGGACGGTCCGCGTCTCCGGCGTATCGTCAGTGTCGCCCGCCACATAGACACGGTGGCCCGCCACCGTCACCACATAGCCCACCCAGCGGTTGGCCTGCGGATGGAACTTCTTGCCGATGTTGTAGGCGGGTACGGTCTCAAAGGCCACGCCCTTCACCTGATATGTCCCGCCGGGCTGCACCGTCATCAGCTGTTCCTCAGCAAAGCCCGCCGCCAGCGCCGTCTCCCGGCAGCTCTCCGGCAGGACGAGCACAGCGTCCGGCTTCATCACCCGACGGATATCCTCCGGCGAGAAATGGTCATAGTGCTCGTGGGTCACGAAGATCACGTCGCCGTCCTGCGGACTGCCATCTACCCGGAAGGGGTCGAACCACAGCACCGTGTCGCCGCCGCAGCGGATGGAGCTGTGACAGTTGATGGAAAAGCGTGTCATAAAATCGTTCATATTTCGTCCTCCTGCATACGGCAAGCCGCCGTGCCTTCCGGTGATGGTTTGTCACCAGTATAAGGCACGGCGGCGGATAAGGCAAGATTTACTTTTTCAGGCGTCCAAACAGGCCCTTCTTCTCATAGGGCTCGCTGGCGTAGCCCAGCACCTTGTAGCCGGTGGGCTCGATAACGGCCCGCAGGGCCTCCTCGCTGATGTCCTCCTCGCTGAGGATCACCGTCTCGCCCTTGGTATGGGAGGACGTGACCTTCTTCACCGGGAACTTGGCGCGCACCGCGTCGTTGATGTGGCTTTCGCACATGCCGCAGGCCATACCGTCGATCTTCAATGTGATCTGAACCATAATAGATACCTCCATATCAAAATTTCTGTCCCGTACCGTCGCTGTCGGTTAGGTTTCGCTAACCACAAAGCTTTGGAAATGCCGCATAAGCGGCATTTCCGGCGGCACAGGGCCGTTTGTTACTTTTTGAAACTGTCCTTCAAAGACACGCTGCGGTTGAACACCAGATGCTCCGCCGTGGAATCACGGTTATCCAGGCAGAAATAGCCCACACGCATGAACTGGAACGTGGGCGCGTTGACGCCGGTGCGGTTCTCCTGCTTGTCGAACTCCTCCGCCACCTTGCGCATCTCCGGCTCCACCTTGCAGCCGGTCAGCACGGTCAGGCTGCCGGGGTTCAGGCAGTCCAGAAAGTCCTTATCGGGGCCGTCCGGCGTGGCATCGGAGAACAGATTGTCGTACAGGCGCACCTCGGCGTCCATGCAGTTCTCCGCGTCCACCCAGTGGAGGGTCTCGCCCTTGATCTTGCGCCCGTCGGCGGGGTCGCCGCCGCGGCTGTCCGGGTC
>CAVBAZ010000310.1:0-8567 GCA_963593515.1 Bacteroidaceae bacterium | reverse complement strand
GACCTGGTGGATCCCGACACCTGCCAGCATCCCTCCAGCAGCTGGAAGACTGTGAAGTCTGCCACCTGCACGGCTGCCGGCAAGGAAAATCTGGTCTGCAGCCGCTGCGGCACGATCCTTGACACCCGCACCACCGCCAAGCTTGCCCATGTGGACAAGAACCACGACAATAAGTGCGACGTGTGCGGCAAGAATCTGTCCACCACGGTTCCCTCTGTGACCCCCTCCACGCCTGTCAAGTCCGGCAATACGGCGGACAACAGCAACATGGGCCTGTGGGTCGTTCTGCTGAGCCTGTCCCTGTTCGGCTCCGTCACGCTGCTGCGCAGCAAAAAGCGCAGAGCCTGAGCGCTCCCTTCCCAACAGCTGAAGCTGTGATCGCATAAAAATATCCGGTGTGACGATCTCGTCACACCGGATATTTTTTGTTGTGCAAGCGCCGCACACGCGGCCCTTGATTTGTTGCCTTAGCGCTCCCCTTTTGGAGCGCCCTGTCAGCTCTTGTTCAGCTTATACAGGTTCTTATCCGCGGCGAAGTTGGTCAGCTCATACAGCACCAGCACATCGTCGGCTTCATCCGCCAGCGGCTGTACGCCCTCCCGGTAAAACCGGAGATCCAGCACGGTGATGGTGTCGTAATCCTTCACCAGGAACGGCAGAAAGCTGTTGGCAAAGCTATCCTTCACCACCAGCAGGGACTTGCCGGTATCCGCACCGGTGTCGATGACCACCTTGGCGTAGTTGCCGCCCATGAAGATCTTGTAGTGATCCTTTTCCTCCAGCGCGGCCAAGCTGTACAGGCTGTCGGACACCTCGCCGTCACAGTCCATGGAGCGGATGGTGGCGTCGGAAGCGATGGACACCGTGTCATAGGGGCTGTCCGGCAGCAGCACCTTGGAGTACAGCGTGCCCCGGAAGGTGGTGCTCATGGGCGTCAGCGTCCAGCACTGATCTGCGTGTCCGGTAGCGGCGCACCATACGCCGTAGGCGGTCTGCGCGCCCTCTGTCGTCCAGTGATGGTCGGTGCGGTAGTACATATCCGCTGCATTGGGGGCCAGCGCCGCGCGCAGGTCGATGGTCTGCGTGCCGAACTCGCCCAGCAGCGTGTCGAAGCAGCTTGCCGCGTCGAAGAGGGGTGCGTTGGCGGGCAGGTCGTCACGGAGCATATAGGCGGGCGTGGGCACCATCATGATGCGGCAATCCTTGCCGGAATTGTTGTCGAAAAACGTCCGAACCTGCTCCAGATTCTTCTCGTACTGGGCGGTATCGAAGGTGTCGGGCGTTACCTTGGCAAAGTAGCGGCCGGAGCGCCCCAGCCATGTGTCGTTGATCTCCTGCCGCAGCGCCGCACGCTGCACCAACGAGGCCGTCTCCATCCATGTGTCCCGCAGGGCGATCTGGTCGGAGACATAATCCTCCGCCTTCTTGGTGAAGGTACCGTCCATCAGCGTCGTCCAGCTCAGCTCCGGCTTCAGCTGGAGATAGCGGTTCTCATTGGGGGAGAACTCCCGCTCCGGCGTCAGCAGCGAGGCCAGCGCCAGCGCCACCAGAATACCGAAGATGGCCGCCAGCGGCGCCAGCTCCCGGCGCGTGTGTTCACTTTTCATCAGGCGTGCGCCGCCTTTTTTCGGGTTACTCATACAGGCTCCTCCTTAGAAACGGAAGTAGAGGAAGGGGTTATAGCTGTCGCCCACCAGAAACGCGATGGACAGCAGCAGAAGCAATACCACGCCCACGGTGCGCAGCGTCACGGCGGCGGTGTCGGACAGCTTGCCCTCCACACGCTCCCACAGCCGCAGCGGGCCGGTGGTGCAGCCAATGGCGGCGGCGATCAGCAGCACCACATTGGAGCGCAGCAGATACAGTGCCGTACCGTCGGCAAAACGGGCGGTGAACATGGCGGAGACGTACTGTCCCAGCTGGCCGAAATCGGTGATGGCGAACAACACCCAGCCCATGATAAAGGCGAAGATGGTATAGACATGGCCCACCCATTTTGGGGCCTTGTCCAGCCAGCGCAGCAGAAACAGCTTTTCCAGAATCAGCAGCACCGCGTAATAGAGGCCCCACAGCACGAAGTTCCAGCTGGCCCCGTGCCACAATCCCGTCAGGAACCAGACGATGGCAAGGTTCAGGATCTGCCGCGCCTTGCCGTGGCGGTTGCCGCCCAGCGGGATATAGACATATTCCCGGAACCATGTGCCAAGGCTGATGTGCCAGCGCCGCCAGAACTCGGTGACGGTGCGGGACTCGTAGGGATGCTCAAAGTTTTCCAGAAAGTGGAAGCCAAACAAATGCCCCAGGCCGATGGCCATGTCGGAGTATCCGGAAAAATCGAAGTAAATTTGGAAGGTGAAGGCGATAGCGCCCAGCCACGCCGTCACGGCGGAGGGCGCGGACATGGCGCTGATCTGCTCCCACAGAGCGCCCACCTGATTGGCGATCAGCACCTTTTTGGCAAGGCCCACCACAAAGCGCTGCATGCCCCGGCTGGCCTCGAACACGCTCTCCCGGCGGTACATCAGCTCATGCTCCACCGTCTTGTACTGGACGATAGGTCCGGCGATCAGCTGGGGGAACAGCGTCACATACGCGCCGACGTTGAGGATGTTCTTCTGGGCCTTCACGATGCCACGGTATACGTCGATGGTGTAGGACATAGTCTGGAAGGTGTAGAAGCTGATGCCGATGGGCAGGGCCAGTCCCAGCGCGGGGATACCGGCGCTCAGCAGGCTGTTCAGGTTGTCGATGGCGAAATCGGTGTACTTGAAGAAGCCCAGAATACCCAGATTGCCCACCACGTCCACGATCAGCACGGCCTTGGCGGCCTTCAGCTTTCCGACGTCCTGAAAATAGCCGATCAGCCGGGCGTTGGTGTAGTCAAACACCGTGGAGAACAGCATGATAAGGATATATTTCGGCTCGCCCCAGCCATAGAACACAAGGCTGAACAGCAGCAGCACGGTATTGCGTGCCTTGCGGGGACACAGGAAATAGATCCCCGCCACCACGGGCAGGAAGATCAACAGAAAGACGGTGCTGCTGAATACCATAAGGCGTTCTCCTTTGGAAAGTTTACAGGTTGTTTACGGCGTTTTTGCCGGAAAGTGGGACAGAGCAGCGCTCTGTCCCACAGGGGTATATAAGCCTCGCAGAGTTCGCGGCGCGGACGCCGCAACCCCATTGGCAGCAAAATCGTCAGATCTTGCGCCAGAATAGTTTTACACCACATCGTGCAGGTAGCCCACCAGCACCGTGGAGCGGATGGCGGACAGGTTGTTGACGAACAGCACGTCCTGCACGCCCTTGCTCTGTGCAAACTGGCTGATGCTGCCCTTCCAGTACCGGTAGTCCAACACATAGATGGTCTGGTAGTGATCCGTCAGGAACGGCACAAAGGCGTTGCCGAAGGATTCCTTCACCACGATGCAGCTGGAGCCGTCGGTCACGTCGGGGTTATTGATGACGGAATAGGCGTTGTCGCCGGTGATGAACGCGCCGTATTTCAGGCTGGCGGGCGCGGTGGACTCGTCATAGATGATCTTGCCGCGGGTCAGGTTCGCGCTCTCGCTGTCGCCGTAGTCCAGCGTAGCCTCGGTACTGAGGGGATGATAGGCCACCACCTTGTCGGGGTTGGCCCCCATGGTTGAGTTCTGGTTGGAATCCCGGTAGAAGGTGCCGAGGAATCCGTCATACTCGTCCACCTTATAGCTGCTCATGGGCGTGGGCGTGATACCCTTGGCCTTGCAGAACTGCTCATAGGCGTAGTACGCGCCGGTGGCCGTCCAGTGATGGTCGGTGCGGAAATAGATATACTCGGTGCGGTGGGCCAGCAGCGCGTCATACAGCGCCACGGACTTCACATTGCCGTTCATATAGCCGATGATCTTCTGCTCGGCGGCCTTCTGGTCGGCGAAGATATCCTTGCCGTACAGATCATCCGGCAGGCTGACGCCGGAGCTGAGGGGAATAGGCAGCATGTACACGTTGGCCTTGCCTGCCAGCGCGTCCGCCACGGCGTTCACGTTGTCAGCGTACTTCTTGGCGGTACTGTCCACATAGCTGTACATCTCATAGCCGGTGTCGCCCACACGGTACACAGCGTCATACTGCTGCTCGTCGCCGTTCAGCTCGATCCGCTGATATGTGGGGGCGGGATCGTCCGGCGTATTGTCGCCGTCGCCCCCGTTGGGGTCATCCGTATTGCCGGGGTCGGTGGTATCGCCGGTGGCAGGAGGCGTCGTATCATCGCCAGAGGGCTGCCTGTCCTTGCCCAGATTGATGACGATCAGCACCACGGCGGCAATGGCCACCACCAGTGCGATCAGCAGCATCAGGGGCGACAGGCTACCGCGGCGTCCTCTGTACCGACTCATTTTACATAGCCCTCCACGATGGCGGTGGCGGCGGCGGTATCATCGCTGACGCACAGCACCACCACAGCGCCGTCCTGACGCAGCAGAGCGTCGTTCAGACGGGCCTCCTCCTCGGGCTGATAGCGGTTGGCTTCGGTCTTCAGGTCATTCAGATAGGTCTGCACGTTGGCGTACAGGGTCTTGGCGTCGTCGGCGCTGGCGCACTGGGCCACCACGATCATGTCATAGGCGTTGCCGTCGGCCATATAGCCGGTGATAGTGGTGCCCTCAGGGGGATCCAGCTTATAGTTCAGGTCCTCCACCGCGGTGGCGATCATGTCGGCGCTGTAAGGCACGTTGTTCTTCAGATCGTCGGCCAGCTTCTGGACGTCCACGGTCTTGGTATCGCTTCCGCCGCCGCATGCAGCCAGCGTCAGCATCATCATAGCCGCCAGCAGGGCGGCGAGCATCTTTTTCATCCGATATCCCTTCCTTTGTCTCTGGCCCGGTTTCCGGGCGGTCGTCATTTTTCTCCTGTGCATCGGCACATATGCCGACGCATTTCATCATACCACAAGTATAGACGAATTTGAAGAACAATTTGTTTCCACTTTTAAAAATTTTACATTTCGTTCACGTCTCTAGTATGCGCCGCCGACGGGGCGGTCTATACAGGACGAAGCCGCCGCAGTCTGCTGCGGCGGCGGCTTTGCGTAATTCATTCGACAGGCAGCCGCTTCAACCGATCGGCGTACTGTCATCGGCCCATTGGCAAAAGACCGCTACGCGGGCCTTGCCGCCGGGCGTGCAGGTATACAGCACCAGCGGATAACCGTCGTTGAACACGGCGTCCACGTCCTCTACCCGTTCCGGTTCCAGCTGGCGCACCTCCGCCACGGTATATTCGTAAACCGTGCCGTCCATATCCGTAAAGGTCACAGCGTCGCCGCTTTGCAGCTTGTCCAGATAGCCGAAGTGGCTCTTGTAGTTATGGGCCGCGATCACCAGATCGCCGCCCTCAGCGGAGCCGAACTGGCGGCAGGGCGCTGTTTTCAGCGCCGGATAGCTCCAGTCCCGGATCACCGGCAGCTCACGGGAGATGGCGGGAATGGCGATGATGCCCGCGTACTCATAGACCGGCTCCTCCGTCGCAGGCGTCTCGTCGGGCTGCTGCGGCTGGGCGGTATCCTCGATGGCGGAGCGCACGTCTGCCAGCAGGGTCTCGGCCTCCTGCCCGGCATGGCGATCCTCGCCCCGGTTGTAGAGAAAAAGGAGCAGTGCCGCAAGTATCAGCACTGCTCCCAGTGAGATCAGGATAACGCCTGATTTCTTAGGCATCGTCGTGTCTCTTTTTTCTGGTGACGATCCAGCCGAGAACGATCAGCACCACACCGGCGGCTGCCAGCGCGATAATGGGCCAGTTCATCTGGCCGGTCTGGATCAGCGTACCGGGCGTAATGACAGGGGGTTTGCCCTCAGTGAACTCCGAGGCGATGAACTGCCAGTCCACCTCGCCGTGCATGTCGGCATAGGCGTTGCCCAGCTCCAGAGGAACTGTCAGCGTCACGGTCAGGGTCGTGCCCTCGCCTTTTCTGAAGGTGCCCAGCTCGACGCCCTCGGTCAGCTGCTTTTCGGGCGTGCCGTCATAGATCACCTTGCTGCCCTGCTTCACCGTCATATGCAGCTGGGCCAGAAAATCGTTCATGACCGCCACATCCGTGATGGCCTGATCCTGCGGGACATTCTTCGCGTCGTGGGGAATGCCCTTGATGGTCAGCTTCACATAGTCGCTGCCGTTATTGGCCTGATTTTTGAAGGTGATGGTCTCGGTGCGCTCGTCGCCGGGCATCACGTTCTTGAAGCCGCCGAACAGGTCGGTGGTGGTCAGGTTGTTGGCCTTGGGATAGATCATCAGCTTGTTCCGGCCCTCATAGACGATATCCGCCACGGGATCGGCGGCGAACGCCGTCACAGACAGGCTCAGCGCCATGACCAGCACCATCAGGAGGGAAAGCGCCGTTTTGAAAGTCTTTTTCATCGTTCCACCCCTCCTTACTGCACGCGCAGCGTGCCGTCAGCGGCCACCGTGACCGGCCACACATCCGCCACGGTGGTGGCGGGCAGACTCTGGATGGCCTCGGCAATGATCTCCACGGACAGGCCGTAGCCCTCCGGCACGGCGGCACCGTCAGCAAGCGCGCACCGTTCGATCAGCACGCCGGTGTAGCTGTCGTCGGCAACGGGACTGGTGTAATACCAGTACCCGTCAGCGCCTGCCGTCCAGCCGGTATTAGCGGGCATGCTCATGGTATAGTCCCGGCCCTCCACAGGCTTCTGGCCGTAGACATTGCCCTGCGCGTCCTTCCACGTTACCACCGCATAGGCGCGGATATAGGCGTCGATGTTGCCGGTGTTTTTGATCGTAACAGCGGACTTGACGCCGTTTTCAAACGTCTCCTCCACCTCACAGGACACATTGCCGGGAATGAAGGTGTTGCTGGCGCTGTCGTTGGACACCAGCCAGGCCAGCGTACCGCCAGCCACGGCCAGCACCAGCACCAACACGGAGACCACCAGCACAAGGGAATGTTTCGCGCCGTCAGGGGCGACTCTCTTTCCGGATTTCATGTTTCATGGCCTCCTTTCTCAGTTGATCGCAGGCGTATTGGACGTGCTCCAGCGGTTGTCGCAGTAAGCGCCGCCGCTCAGCCAATACGAATTGCTCAGCTTGTTGGCGAAGGTCACGGTATTCCGGCTGGCATCCACGTTCAGAGTGATCTTCTGGGAACCGTTGTTCTCATACCGCCATGTCCAGCCGTTGTCCTCGGTCACGGTATACTCGGTGTTTGCCTTCAGGCCCTTGATGGTGACCGTGAAGTTGTTGCCCTGATTGAGCACGACCTTCAAACCGGTGCCCAGCTCGCCGCCGGTGATCGTAAACACCGCGGACTGATTGGCGTCCTTCATGCCGTCGGGATAAGTCTTGATGATCGTCAGATCGGTGATGTCCGGCTCAAACTTGGCGTAATAGGTCGCCGCCACGTTCTTGCCGTCGACCTTCTGGGGAACGATCTTGCCGTCGGTATCGACCCAACCGGCGTCCACGCTCTGGGTGCAGGCTTCATCCGTGAACCAGCCCACAAAGCGATAGTCCTCGTTAGCGGTGGGGACGGAGCCCTGCGCCGTGTCGCTGACCACTTTCAGCGTCTCACTCTCAGGCGATACAGAACCGCCCTCGGCGGTGACAGGCTGATAGCGGATGGTGACATCTGGCTCGGAGCACTGGGCCGTGATCGTGATGTTGCTGGCGATGGACCACGCCGTCAGCGCGGCCATCAGCCGCGCCGTACTGTAAGTGCCGTCAATACCTCTGCCGCCGCCGGTGACGACCCAGCTGTCATTGAACTCATAGCCGGAGGTGCCGTGGTTGGCGGCGATGCCGTTCCGAAGCGTGGTCTCCAGCGTCTCGACATAAGAAGCGGGGATCTTGTTTCCGCTGTCGTTATGCAAGATGGCGAAGCTTTGCAGGGAATAGCCGTCATGATCCTTGAACACGACCTGATAAGCCTCGGTGCTCTTTGCGTACACGATGTGCAGCACGCCGGAGGGCTGATAGTGGTCCGCTCTGGTGACGGTCACGGCATCGCTGGTGGTCCAGTCGAAATACAGGTAGGAACCGTAGTTATTCATACCGGACTGTCTTTCCACGCGGGAGACATAGCTCTTCTGGCCGGAATAGTGGCCCGACCAATAGAAGAAGGAGCCGCTGTAGGTATAGCCGTCAGGCGCGATGGCCGCGAAGGTGTTCAGATCGATGGACACTGCCGAGTCAAAGACGTAATAGTCCTTCGCGCCCTGCATGGTCAGAAGATTGCCATTGGTATCCTCGAAGCGGATCTTCATGACATAGGGGCCGTAGGTATTTCCGTACTCGGTAATGCTGGCGGGGTCATCACTCTCATGCGCCGCCGTCACGTTGGCGAAAATAATGTCGTCCCGGATCGAGCTTCCGGCGGCAGCGACAACGACGACCTGAATGGTGTCTCTGCCGTGGGTCAGCGTCGTCTGGCCGACGGCGTTTGCCGTGATGGTCGTTCTGCCTCCGGCGGTACGCACGGCAGCAATGCGGCTGTCAGCAACTGTCCACTGGCCGTTTCCGCTCGTGGCGGTGACCTCGCGCGAGTCGCCGACGCTCAGCACGATCTTGTAGTT
>CAVBAZ010000309.1:0-7797 GCA_963593515.1 Bacteroidaceae bacterium | reverse complement strand
AATTTTCAAGGAACAGTCAGCTTTCGCTGTGATTCTATTTTAAGAAATCGATGCCCTGAATTGAACGTACCATTGGGAACAACGCTGACACCAATGGGAACACGGCTTATAACTTTGCTTTGAGGTGCTCCAAGCCGTCGATCAGATGCTGGATGCTTTCTTTCATGTACGTCGCATCCGGGACACCGCTGCATTTGCCCAGAATCAGATAATCCAGAGATGTATCGAATATCTCAGAGATCTGAATCATCAAATCGACCGAGCAGCCTTTTTTGCCGGATTCGATACGGCTGATGTAGCCGTGGGAGACATTCAACAGTTCGGCCAATTCTATCTGGTCGAGTTTCTTTGCGATGCGAAGCTCACGAATCCGCGCTCCGCTGTCCTTTGTGTTGTAATACATAAAAAACCTCCGTGAATTTGGAATGTGGAATCTCAAATTCACGAAGGCGGAGAACGGCAATGAAGACCTAAAGACGCAGAAAAGCCCGCAGCATGGTTGCTGCGGGCACAAAAAACTGCTATACTGATTTGGTTAGTGTATGCTTTTTTCGGAATCGGCCGCAAAGATAGCCGGGCGCAGAGAATGCGTCCCCACAAGGTACAGCGTTGTCCCCGGAGGCCGGGGTATGATGCGCCGCAGCCGTACATAAAAACCACCCATCAGGCTCAATTCCGGTATTTTCTACCGGTAACTGATTTTACCTGGCGGGTGGTCTCATCCCTGTCCTAATCTACAGCCTGATAAATGTCTTATTTTATACTTATTTTAGTCTCATCTCAGCCCTCACAGAAGTCGCAAGAACGTCCTCATAGAAGTCTCACGACAATCTCACACGGTTCTACCGCTGCCTCTCCAAAAGCAATCGGACGGAGGCGAGCTGCTCATCGCTCATGTATTCCTGCGCCGTTTCAAGGAACTGTTTCGCGAGCTCGGCTCCACTTTGATAAAACATGCTGATAACCATAGCCGTATTAAGGTCGCTGTCGTATGGTGCAAAATTCAGAGCGGCGATGGAAGTACGGTAAGCTGTGAAATAGTCGTGCTGTTCGATTTTGCGCTGAATGAAGCATTTGACCATCTGGATATACATGCTATGGTAGAAAACAGCGGTCGGCATCAGCCAATGCTGATGGTAAATTTTTTCAAAGAGCTCCCCGCGATAGAGCTTGACAGCCGCATGATATAGTGTGCGCTGCTTATGCGGGTTCTGCTCTGTCTCCAGTTTGGTACAGTTGTCCGCAAAGCGTTCAAAATCCGTGTAGACATGGTAATCCGGGTTGATGCTGAACGTGCCGTTTTTGCTGATGATAAACTCTTCCAGCCCAATAATACTGAGGGTTCTGCGAAGCCGATACAGAATATTGCTCACAGCCCGGTACTTGTTTCCCATCACGCCATTCGGCCAGAGCGCATCTACAATGCGGTCGGTCGAAACAGGTATCTTCCGATCAATAATCAGCAGGGCAAGTAAATTGACGCATAAATCAGATGACAGGTCATCGTCGGTTAATGTTCCATGGGCACTTTTTATTTCCAAACTGCCGAAGCAATTGATATAAACGTCTTTTTCACTGTATCTTGAGACGCGCTGAGCCGCAGTAATGGTCTGCTGCATTTTGATTTCATTCAGTTCCACAACGACGGCGTATGAAATGATAAACAGAAAAGTCGGATCGTCCCGAAAGCGGGTTGGGTCGTCTACGGCGATATAGCCCTGATTGATGCGTTTGGAAAATGGTGTGGCCAATATGGATTTTACGCCATAACGGTGGAAGAACTCATATTCATCCGGGTGCGTATCTCTGATCGCTTCCATATCCGGTATAACAACAGGCTGGTTCAGCGGCAGAAACTCGCACCAGCGCGGAAAGCTCTCTACGGCAAGATACTGGAGCATATCCTTTTGGTGTTCTACGCCCTCAGCACACCATTCATAGGTAAGCAGACCGATGTTCAGCGTCCAGTCCGCTTCAACAACGGAGGCCCTGTTTGCACCATAGAATTCTGCTGCGCCTTGCAGCAGCCTGTTGATAATTGTCTCTGAATCTTCGCAGTCACGGAGCTGCTCTTCTATACGTTGAAGCGCAGCTTGAAAATCCAGTGCGAGAAGTGCTTTGTGCTGAGTATTTGCAGTATTTCCCATAGTTGTCGCTCCTCTCATAAAACAGAAAATGCCCGGTTATTGGCATAACCGAGCAGCTCCTTAGAACTGCGCAGCTATGCTGTACAGCTCAATTTTCATTTTTCCTCAAACAAGCATCCCTGCGCAATGTATCCTTGACTGATTTTGCTATGTCAGCAATCACACGAATCTCATAATCATCGCAATCCTCTATGACGCCGGCGATGTCTTTCTCGAATTGGACTTTTGCCTTAACCACATTATCGCACAACAGATCATCGGTGGATACCGATAGTGCGTTTGCAAGGCGCACAATCGTTTGAAGGCTGACGCGGGTAGTCCCCGTTTCAATGTTGCTCAGATGTGTGGGGGATACATCAACGGTTTCTGCCAACTGCTCCTGCTTCAAGCTGGCTCTAATCCTCGCAATTTTGATGCGTTTGCCGATGGCTTTATGGTCTAATACCATATTGCACCTCCTCAATTTTGCAGCACTTTTATTGTACTGGTTGAGGTAGGCGAATTTAATAATCCGTTTCCATAGACTACGGACATACATCAAATTGCCGCTGATTTTCTTCAAGTTTCACACAATGCTATCCCATAAATCACGAAAACAGCAGAGAAGGTTATCTCTACTGTCTTCGATATATGCCAGAAGTCTAAAGCCTTAGGTGCTGTAACTCAACCCCTCTTGTATTTTCCCGCACACACAGGGCAGCCGCATTTCTGCTTGCCCGTTCGGGAGTAAACGGCTGCTTTCCAGATATGCCCCTCGCTGCATCTCCACCACACCCTCTTATGACTTCCCGGCGTCACCATCTCTGGCGACAGACTGCCGTTCAAAGCAGCGTCCCATTGGGCAGCGATTTTCGGATGGAGCGTGGCCAGATCGTTGAAACCAGCCAGAACCCGCCGCCCTGTGCAGTATGGGCAGCCGGAATTCTCCACGACCCGTGCAGCTATGACAGCCTGCCATGAGTGACCGAGGGCGCATCGCCACCAGACCTTCCTGTTGCTGAAGGAAGTTACCTGATCCGGTTTCAAGCTGCCGTTGCGCTCCGCATCCCACTGCGCGGCAAGGGTTGGAAAGAGCGTCTCCAGATCGTTCTCGCCGGGCATCACGACTTTCCCAGTGCAGACCGGACACCCAGTACCTCTGCTCCGGCTCAGGACGCTTGCCCGCCACGAATGACCCTTATCGCATTTCCACCAGACATATCTCTCGCTTCCTGCCAGTACGTCCGAGGGGGTCAGGTCGCCGTTTTTTCCCGTATCCCACTGTGCAGCCAATACCGGACTTACCGCAGCAAGGTCATTGTCACCTGCCCATATGACGCGCCCTGTGCAGTAGGGACACCTTGAGCCGCCCGACCTGCTCCGCACTTCGGCTTGCCATGAGTGTCCAGCGTGGCACTTCCACCAGACTTTCAGATGACTGCCCTTATGTATGGTATCGGGAGTCAGCGGGGCATTTTTTATCCAGTCCCATTCTTGCAAAAGATATATCTTGTCTTGATGCTCGCAGAGGTATTTTAGAGTATATTCTGCTTTCATCGGGGTACCCCGTGTTGTCTGAACCGTTTCATAGATTTCCTTTTATATCGTTGGTTGGATTGTTACATCCAGTTCGCCGCTGTCCGATCTGCTGACGTGGATTTTCATAGGATTATCCTTCGCCCAAGCAGGATCGGCAGCCGCTTTTTCAGCATATTTTTCATAGAAGCCGACCACTTTCTCGTTCAGCAGATCTTCTGCCTTTTTGCGAGTCTCTGCCGCAGCTTCAAGGGATTCATAGGTGCCGAGGAAATACTGCTTGTGCTGAAACACGATTTTCGCCAGATAGCGGCCCTTGATAAAATACACACCCTTGACGCCTGTGGTGTTGTTTTTTGGAATCTTATCGCTTTTCAGTGCATCTATGCTTGTTCCATCCACATGGGTGAGATACCCTGCAAGCGCCTTATCATGCTCCTTTTTCTTGCATCCGCAGCTCTGCTGACCGCAATACATCAGGTTGTTGTAGGAAACGTCAATCTCGTTGCCGCAGTCACAGCGGCAATGCCAAATCACGAAGCCCTTTATGTCCCGCTTTTTCGTGGAGTATTGCGCAGTCAACCGGCCAAAGTGCCGGCCGGAAATGTCGGAGGAAGCATAGTTCTTCACGCCTTTACATCCGCAATGGGTCTTGCGTCCGGACACCAACTCCGCCGCCGTGGCCTCACAGGTATAGCCACAGCTACACAGGCACGTCCAGTATGCAGTATGCGCCCATCTTGGTGCGCTTTCTGCTGCGCCCGACCACTTTCAGCTCCCCGTAGGTCTGACCAAGCAGGTCGTATGCCGTTGCCTGCCGCGCTCGTTCTTTCCGCAGACAGCCGCAGCTTTGGGAGCCGCCATACCGCAATGACCGCTCCAGCACATACCTCTCTGTACCGCAGTCGCACCGACACAGATACTTTCTTTCTCCTTGTTGGGTAGTTATGCACCTATCCAACACCGTCCAGCGTCCGAACCGCCGGCCGCTTTCAAGGCCCAGCGCTGTTTTTGTTTCCACCATGCTATAAGTCCGCATTGTCCTCGCCGGAGAAAACGCCTTGCTTAAAAAGCTCGTAGTAGCAGTTTTCACAGAGCTGTCCCTGCCCTTGGACATAGTATTTTCGCCAAGATATTGGCGTGTTTTTCGGAACATCTGTTAACTGCCAGCAAAGGACGCAGCGATCCATCTGCTTTCCGCGGTTGCCGCCTATTCGAGAACGCCTGTTGCTCCTTATGTTGTTTGCCATGTTTAACCTCATTTTTCCATCTGCGTCGGAGCCGGAGAGGGTGCAATCACCGCTGCCCGGTTGCAGAACACCGTTACCCGCGTCTTGCCGCCCTTGGTGCAGGTGTAAAGCACAAGGTCATAGCCGCTGTTCTGCACAGCGTCTACTTCGTTTGGGTTCAGCGTTTCAATCTTTTCAATCAAGTAGGTGTTGACGATGCCCTCCATGTCCGTAAACGTGACGGTATCTCCCACTAACAGGTCTTTCAGATGCCCGAAATGGCTTTCGTAATTATGCGCGGCGATCACCAGATCGTCCGTGCGGGAGGAACCGAACTGGCGGCATGGAGCAACCTTCAGCCGGTTATAGTCCCATTCGGACATGACCGGCAGCTTCAGCCCCAGCGTTGGAATCTCCACATAGCCCACATATTCATAACCATCCAGCACTACCACCGGCATTTCCGGTGCAAGAGGCGTTGGGGTAGGGATTTCCGTGGTCTCCGGTCTGTTTGACGCGGTTGCCGCAGGCGCATCCGTTGCCTGTGCTGATATAGCCGCTTCCACATTTGCCAGCAGGCTCTCGGCTTCCTGCCCGGCGTGTGCGTCCTCATAGCGGTTATACAAGAGCAGGAGCAGTGCCGACAGGATCAGCACCGCTCCCACTGCTACGATTGCAATGCCCGTTTTCTTAGGCATTATTCTGCTTCTTTTTCTTCACCAGCATCGCCCCGCCGAGAGTAACAAGGGCAAGTCCGGCTCCGCCCAGCACCCAGATGGGCCAGTTGAGCTGACCGGTCTGGATCAGGCTTCGGGTGTTGGTGATGGTCACAACGCCGTTATTGACGCGGTAGGACGGCACATAGCCCTTGGGAATGTTGGTTTCAATGACCTGCCAGTTGCCGTAGGCGCTCAGGTCTTTCCATGAATAGCTCCAGTTGTTCCACGCGCCGAGACGGACGGTGTCATAGGCTACATTGCCGTTATACAGCGTCACGGTCACGGAATCCGGGCGATCTTTCCCGTCGTCGCTGCTCCATACCTTATATACGGTAATGTTCAGGGGATAGACCGGCGGCGTGGGGGGATCGGGCGGCGTATAATTCAGGGTGTTGGTGATGGTAGTCATCGTACCTACGCTGTTGTAGCTGACAGTGTACCCGGCAGGAACGCTCGCTTCCTCAACCGTCCATGTATGACCTTCCAGAAGCCGATCAAAGGTGTATGCCCAGCCGTTTTCGGCATTCAGCACCTGAGATTTTTCCACCCTGCCGTCCTTCAGCAGATTCACGGTGATGCTGTCGTTGGCGTGGTTGGCGTTGCCGTCAGACCAGACCTTGCGAACGGAGAGCTGGCTTTCATTGTACGCTTCCACATGGAATATCCAGTCCACTTCGCCCACGCGGTTGGCGTACTCATTGCCTAAATCAACCGGTACGGTCAGCTCAACTTTCAGCGTAGCGGTTTCGCCGGTGCGGAAGGTGCCGAGGAACTTGTTGGTTTTCAGGCCATCCAGCTCGTCGGGAGAAGCGTCATAGATCAGCTCTGTGCCGTTCCAGACCTTCATGGAGAGCTTGGAGAGGAAGTCCGTCATGGTGGCGACGGTCTCGTCGCGCTGCCCCGAAATATTGGCCTGATCCTTACCGTCAGTGTTTTCAAACGTCTCGCTGTAAGTAAGGGGATTATCTGTTTCGTCGTGCGCTTCGGCTCTCATGTAGAGATTCACGAAGTCGCAGTCGGCGGCGGAATTAGTAAAGGTAATGGTTTCCGTTACGGTATCGCCGGGCATGACGTTTTTGAAGTTGCCGAAAAGATCGGTCTCCGTGTACTCGCTGCCGGGCTGGAAATCAAAGCCCTTGGAAAAACCATTAAAGGTGATGGAGGGGGAAGCGGCAAACGCCGTGGATGCAAGGCTCATGACCATGAGCAGCATCAGAACCATTGAGAATATCGCTCTGCATGACTTTTTCATATTGCCACCCCCTTAATTGTTGGAATAGGCAGTCACGCTGCCCTGCGAAATGCTCACGCCCCACGCCTGTCCGACTGCCTGTGCGGGGCCGCTCTGTATGGCCTCCGCCATCACGTCAATGGACTGATGGCCTCCGTCAGCGTCCGCATAGGTAGTGGTCAGAGTCATGCTGTCGGTCAGGTTAGTTGCAGGCGCTTTGCCTACCTCAACAGGCAGCGTATAGTAGTAATAACCGTTGTATTCAACCCAGTTTGCACCGAGGGTGAAGGAAGGAAGCGTTGCCGTGCCGCCGATATGCTGACCCTGATCGTTTGTCCGGTAAGTCACCAGCTTGACGCGGATATAGGCTTCCGTATCGCCGGTGTTCTTCACGTTCACGTTACTTTTAACGTTCTCTTTGAAGCTCTCTGTCACTTCGCAGGCCACCTTGGAGGGATCGAATGTGTTTGTCATGCCGTTCGTTTTTGTGGTGAGCCATGCGACGGTGCCGCCGATGGCCAGAACCAGAAGCATCGCCGTAGCGATGACCATGGCGGTCAGTTTGCCCTTGTGATACGTTCTTCTGCTGCGCACAGGTCGAGCTTGTGCTTTCCTGTGCTTACCTTCGTATTTGCCCTTGTACATCATCGTCCCCTCCTTTCTCAGTGACTAATGCCGAAGATGTTTCTGACCACCTGACTAAAGCCGTTGAGCCAGTAAATCTTGTCGTTGGAGCTATTGGTGCAGGTAATGCTGCCGGTGGAAGAAGTTGCGCTCAGGCTTGCAGTACCGCCATCGTTCGCGGTATAGCGCCAGCTCCAGCCGGTGTTCTCCTTGATGGTGTAAGTACCAATGGGCAGCTCATAGAGTGTCTGACTGGTATTGCCCTCGATGGTCACTTCGGAATACTTCTCATTGTCCTTGTAAACATCGAACACATAGGATTCATTTGCCGC